>JBDSBN010000419.1:0-4801 GCA_039921585.1 Ginsengibacter sp.
ACTTGTAGGGATTGCATATATGTGCAAGTTTAACCAGGTAATTGATGATCCGGAAACAATCTTTATCTACTTTGCCCGCACCTTGTTTCATCCATTTATAGCAGGATTTTTATTAGCGGCCATTTTAGCGGCTGTAATGAGTACGATTTCTTCCCAACTTTTAGTGACATCAAGTTCTGTTACTGAAGATTTTTACAAAGCTTTTTTAAGAAGAAATGCCTCAGAGAAAGAATTATTATTGGTAAGCAGGTTTTCGGTGATTTTTGTAGCCATTATTTCCCTTCTGCTGTCATTAAGTCCAAATGATAGCATTTTAGACCTTGTCGGGCATGCCTGGGCGGGTTTTGGGTCAGCATTTGGACCGCTGGTTATACTTTCACTTCTTTGGAAAGGCACGACCAGAAACGGCGCTTTTGCGGGAATGGTTGTGGGCGGTTTAACGGTATTGTTATGGATTTACCTGGATCATCCTTTTAAGGAAATGTATGCGATGATTCCTGGATTTATTTTATCCATGTTCACGATTGTGATTGTATCCCGGCTTTCACCTTTACCTTCTGAGGAAATTCTTAAAGAATTTGATGAAGTGAAAAAAGAACTTAAAGAAGTTTATTAAAAGTATCTTTTAAAAGGCTGGTCCAAATAGTTTTTGGTTGGTTTGAAATAGATTAAACTTGTTTTAACGGTATCATACTGAAAAATAGTTGGTAAAATCATTTGTAACCCATGTTGGACAGGAGTTTGAGGAAGTTTAAGTGGAAATGTAATAAATAAGATGAGATGGCTTCTGGTAGGAGGTTTTTGATCAGGGATGATAGGTGATTTTATAAATTGCTCCTGCATAATCATCGCTTACCAGTAAAGAGCCATCCGGGAGAAATTGAACATCGACCGGCCGGCCATGTACATCCCGGACATTCTGTAACCAGCCTTCTGCAAATATTTCCGGATCGCCCGGGTTTCCATTGGCATCCATTTTTACCACCGCAATTCTATAACCGATCGGCGTGGTACGATTCCAGCTTCCATGCTGTGCAATAAAGATGGCGTTATTATATTCAGAAGGAAATTTATTTTCTTTATTAAACCTCATTCCCAAAGCGGCTACGTGAGGACCTAAAAGTTTTACAGGGGCTACATAATCGTTGCAATTCTTTCCTTTACCAAATTCCGGATCCAGGAGATCGCCCTGATGGCAATAAGGATATCCAAAATGGAGTCCTGCTTTAGTTGCTGTGTTGAGTTCATCATCCGGCATATCATTCCCCATAAGATCCCTTCCATTATCTGTAAACCAGATTTCCCGCGTTTTGGGATGCCAATCAAACCCTACTGTATTTCTAACTCCCGATGCGAAAATTTCAAAGTCTGATCCATCCGGATTCATCCTGGTGATGGATGCATATACAGGTTTTTTAGGCTCGCAAACATTGCATGGCGCACCTACCGGAATATATAATTTTCCATCGGGTCCGAAGGCAATAAATTTAAATCCATGATGTTTGTCAGTCGGATATTTGTCATATACAACGATCGGTTTTGGAGGTTTTTGAAGATTAGATTCTATTTGATCCATTCTATAGATGGTCGTTATCCCTCCGATAAATAGACTCCCGTCTTTAAATGCAACTCCATTTGGGGCATCTATATCATTGATTATTTCATAAACCCTATCAGCCTTGCCATCCTTGTTTTTATCCGGGATGGCATATACTGAGTTTTTTTGTGTTCCTACATAAAGCGTTCCTTCTGGTGAAAGCGTCATAGATCGTGCATTTGGAACCTCTGCATAAACTTCTATCTGAAAACCCTTTGGTAGAATGATTTTATCCAGTTTGTATTTTTTGAAAAGATCATTTTTTGCAAGGGAGTTATCGTCTCCCGGGATATTCAGAGAATCTTTATTGGCGTACTTACCTGTTTGATTATTGGTACAACCAAATGATACAATAATTAGAATAAAAATTATAAGAATGCTATATAAATTGGTTAGGCGCATATGAGTCGTTTATGCAATTTAACGATATCCTATAAGGTGCAATATCTTCGCCAAAACAAGCACTTTTAAAAAGTATTTATCGATTATAACTATGGATTGATAAAATTGTTCCTTTAGCTGATAAAATACTCATATGTTATTGTGGAATGATACCGCTGATTCTTTATGGATTCTCTACATTAAGCGGTATTGATTTCTTAGAATTTAGGAATTAATCATGATCCAACATGTCGGCCAAAAAAAGCAAATCCTTTTTTTTGTGAAGATTATTTTTTGCTGAAAAACAGTTCGAGTATTCTTCGAGCAAATATTGAATGATTTTCACATTGTTTAATGGCTTAAAATAATACGGAGTAGGAGATACAGAAATTCTTTTAAAATAATTATCTACATCTTTTTGAGAATATACCTGTCCGTTTAGAGGATCAATGTAAAACTGTATTGTTTCCTCTTCCATACTTGCCGGCTCATCGAAGTTATCGGGAGTATTGAAGTAGGCAATGATAAATTGCTTGGGGATGTTTATTGCTTTAGCAGGAATATCCAGCATGTCGCAAATAATCAAATATAAAATACCATTAGAAATGGCATTTCCTACCTTGTTTTCTAGAAGATTATTCAGAAGGAATTCATCTGTAGATAAATAATTTACTTCACTTCCTTTTAAATTATAGTAGCTATATAAAATGCCGGAAATCACATTGGCTTGTTCAAGCGGAGTGAGGTAGCTATTTAGCTCCAGCCATATATTTCTTCTGATCTTTTCTATTTCCTGGAAGATCATTGCGCTGGCCATTTCCGGATAGGTATACTTACAGAATAAGATCGCACCCTGCAATAAGTCACGGGAGCCGCTTTTCCATTCTTCAAATTCTATAACGAGATCCCGGAAATGTAATTTATAAATAATCAATTCAATTCTTTCCTGAATAGATTCATTTTGCGTATTCTCCCATAAGTTTTCCAAATTGGGAATGATCCCTCTTCCAATAGAAATGATTCTATCCGTTACGGTATCAAATACTTCCTCATCCGGATCGTCTATTAATTGAAATAGGGCGGAAATTTCTTTACTAGCGATCATGCACATCTTCTTTTTTGGTGTAGTTTCTACTGTAAAGATAGAAAAGATTACCTCCTTAGAAAAAGCTTCTCCATAATTATTTGCTACTGGTTTTTTTTGCAGGTGATTTTTTTGCCGCTGTTTTCTTAGCAGTTGTTTTTTTTGCCGCTGCTTTCTTTGCAGGGGCTTTTTTATCAAAGGCTTTGGGCTCCTGTTTTAAAATCAATTTTTTGACATCTTCGAGCTCCATTTCTGCCAGTTCTTCCGGAGTGTATTTCTCTCCTTTAGCCTTGGGCCCAAGTTTGAGCATTTTCTTATTAAAACGAATGAACGGCCCCCATCTGCCATTTTCAATTGCTATATTTTCTTCAGGCCATTGTTTGATATACCGGTTCGCTTCTTTTTCAATCTTTTTCTCAATTAATTCGTTACAATCACTTTGAGTAAGTGCATCAAAATCATACGCACGCGGAATATTTATAAATAAGTCATTCCATTTTATAAATGGTCCAAAACGTCCTTTTCCTTTGGTAACAGGTTTTTCTTCGTAGTAGAAAATCGGCGCCTCTTCTTTTTGTTTCGCTTTGATGATTTCAATTGCAGTTTCCAGATCAGCTTCTGTTGGTTCACTTCCTGCCGGCATGGACACAAATTTTTCACCCCATTTTACATAAGGCCCAAAACGGCCAATGTTTACGGATACTTCTAAACCTTCATACTCTCCAAGTGTAAGGGGCAATTTAAAAAGATCCATCGCTTCGTCAAACGTAATGGTTTCGATACTTTGAGAAGCTTTTAATTTTGCAAAACGCGGTTTCTCTTCATCTTCTGCTTTTCCAATTTGAACCATTGGTCCATATCTTCCCATCCGGGCAATAACGGGTTTCCCTGTTTCTTTTTCAACTCCTAATTCTCTCTCACCTTTTGCACGTTCTGCATTTTCTAGTGTGTGCTCTACGTTTTTATGAAATGGATGGTAGAAATCTTCGACCATTTTACTCCATACCTCTTTTCCTTCGGCGATTTTATCAAACTCTTCCTCAATATTTGCTGTAAAGGAATAATCCATTACTTTTTCAAAATGCTGATTCAAAAAATCAGTTACAACCAATCCTAAATCCGTGGGAAATAATTTCGATTTTTCTGCCCCGGTTATTTCCGTGATCGTTTCTTTGTTGATTTCATTTTGTGCACTGAGTTTGACTATCCGGATTTCTCTTTTCACCCCTTCTTTGTCCTTCTTCTCTACATAATTTCTTTTGACAATGGTTGAAATGGTGGGAGCATAAGTACTTGGTCTGCCAATTCCTAATTCCTCCAGCTTTTTTACCAATGCAGCCTCTGTATATCTTGCAGCGTGTCGGGTAAATCTTTCGGTAGCTCTCATTTCTTCAAACTCAAGAGCCTGACCAATTTCCAGAGCAGGTAATCTGCTTTCGCTGCCAAATGAATTTCCGCCTTCTTCCTCATCATCACTTCCTTCATTATAAATTTTCAAAAACCCATCAAACTTTAAAACTTCACCGGTTGCGGTTAATTCGTCCGAAGTGGTGCTTATTTTAATTTTAGCAGTGGTTTTTTCCAATACCGCATCACTCATCTGACTGGCAATCGTTCTCTTCCAAATCAGTTCGTATAAGCGGGCAGCTTCCGGATCATTTATTCTGCTCTCGCTCATGTCCGTGGGCCTGATGGCTTCGTGCGCTTCCTGAGCACTTTCGTTTTTATTTTTGTATTTG
>JBDSBN010000420.1:0-4421 GCA_039921585.1 Ginsengibacter sp.
CAAAACAAAGAATGACATCACCTTTGAATACATCTTATTTAAAGGAGAAAATGATTCCATTCAGGACGCAGAAGATTTGATAAAAATTTATCGTCAGGTGCCTGTACATTTGGTAAATATTATCGAATACAATCCAATTGAGAATGCAGATTTTGTCAAGCCAGACAAGGACGCCACACAGAAATTCATGGATTATCTTGCCGCCCATCGTGTCAATGTACGCCTGCGTATCAGTCGAGGAAAAGACATTGATGCGGCTTGTGGACAATTGGCGAATAAAGACCAGGAAAAAGTAGAAATCACAGAAGAAAAAGTAGCCGGATAATTGATTCCATTCGAAGACTAATCAGAAAACATTTTTTGAAATAACGTAGATGATCGCTATCCCGCTAAATCATCAATAGACTTCCTGTGCGCAGCTCCCATTGATTTAAATTGTGTGGGTGTCATGCCGGTTAATCTTTTAAATTGAGTAGATAAATGTTGCGTGCTGCTATAGCAAAGATTCAATGCGATGTCACCTAAAGGTTGTTCGTTGTAAATAAGCAACTCTTTTACCTTCTCTATTTTTTGAAGAATAAAATATTGCTCTATGGTAATTCCTTCCACCTCCGGAAAAAATTTACTTATGGAAGAATATTCCCGAAACAATTGTCCGGACAAGTATTTATTTAAACTAAAATGTGGTTCTATCTCCCCCTCCTGCACCTTTTGAATCAGCAGGGTTTTAATTCTATCGATCATTTGAGATTTGGCATCATCCAGAAGTTCGAAACCAACCTTTTCCAGGGCTTCAGAAAGCTCAGTAAGGGTTTGTTCAATCAATGTTTCTTCCAAATCCACCTCTCCAAGCATCACATGCTTATAAGAAATCCGTTGGTCCGAAAGTATTTGTTCCACACTGGTAATACAACGTGGACAAACCATATTTTTAATAAATAATTTCATTTGATTATTTTCATTTACCTCAGGTAGATGACATTGATGAGTTATAAAGTTACTGTTTTAGATACATGGTCATTCAACCCGGCATCAAACATTTCCCGGGCATGATATCCCGCCATACTTGCCATCATCGATGTAGGAAATTTTGGAAGAATGGAATTAAAATTCTGCACGTTTAAGTTGTACTTCTTTCCCGCATTTTCCAGATCTCCTTTACTTTGAATAAAAGCCTTGTACAACTCCTGATACTTTGTATTGATTTGTAATTCCGACTTATATTCCTCGTTCGAAAAAAATTTCTCCAAAGTATTGTTTAAGGAATGATTTAATTGCACAAATTGTTCAACCTTCATTCTTTTAAAGTTTACAGTTTCCTTTTGTATCTCAATAATTTTAGTGCTTATTTCTTTTCCTGTAACTGTACTCAATTGTACCATTTCCAATAAGTCCTTTAAAAGGTCAATTCGTTTTTGAAATACACTTCGTAAATCACGCCAACTATTATCAACTTTCTTTTTATAATTCGTGAGCCGATTGAATAAAACGATAACTACTATCACCAAAATAAATATACCAAGCGGCAGAAACAAAACTTCCATAAATGTTGTATAAAGACATTTTTATTAAGAAAGAAACTTCCAGGGCTGCAATATAATCAAATGAAAAGGAGAATCAGGAACTCGCCTGCCAAAGGCTCTCCGGCATAAATATTAAAACATACAGATACTATTCTTTCAATGGATCTTTTGTAAGGATGTTGTTTACAGTCCTCCAGATACCTAATAAGTTTTCATTTTTTAATTCCTCCGGTAAAAATTGATTTTCCCAGTTTTGAAATGATATCGGTCGCGCAAATCGTTTGATACCATCTGCTCCTACTGAAGTAAACCTTGAATCTGTCGTTGCCGGAAAAGGACCGCCATGCTGCATACTTAGACAAACCTGTACGCCTGTAGGCACGGAGTTTAAGATAAATCGGCCGCATATATTTTTTAGAGATTCTATTAATATCTCATTCGTTGAAATATCCTCCTCAGTTGCCATAATTGTAGAAGTCAACTGACCTTCAAGCTCCCGGGAAATCTCCAGCATTTCCTCCAGATTCTTACAGGCTATAATCAATGAATATGGACCAAATACTTCTTTATGCAACAATGGATTTTTCAAAAACGTTTCACCAGTTGTCATTGCCAGGGTTGGTGTACCTTCCATTTCATTTTCAGAACTTTCCCCTATCGCAAGTGTTGTCACGCCCTGTTGTTTTAAAGCATCTGCCCTTTTCTCACTATATGCCTTTGCTATTCCAGGGTGCAACATTTTTTCCGGAACTGTCTTTTGAATTTCACGCGCCAGTTCAGAAGAGAACTTAGTCAGATCCTCTCCATCAATTCCTAAAATCAATCCGGGATTTGTACAAAATTGCCCAACCGATTTAGTAATGGAAACTGCATACATTTTAGCAATTTCAGCATAAGAATTTTTTAATTTTCCAGGTAATAAAAACACCGGATTCACACTACCCATTTCAGAAAATACGGGGATAGGAGTTTTTCGCTGATTGCCCCAATCAAACAACTGCTTTCCTCCTGCTAATGAGCCTGTAAAACCAACAGCACATGTACGATCATGCATGACCAATGCTTTTCCCACTTCGAATGAAGCTCCATGCAGATGTGTAAAAACTCCTTTTGGCAAAGAACATTTTTGAACTGCATCCAAAATGATCTTTGCTACCTTCCCGGAGGTTTGAGCGTGGGCGGGATGTGCTTTCACAATCACCGGACAACCGGCAGCAAAAGCGCAGGCGGTATCCCCTCCAGCGGTCGAATATGCAAAAGGAAAATTACTTGCACCAAACACAACAACAGGTCCCAAGGGAATCAGCATTTTGCGGATATCGTATTTGTTCGTATCGAAATTCTGTGTATCAATCCTTGCTTCAAGCCACTCTCCGCGTTCGCATGCCTCACCATATTGATTCAGTTGCAATATCGTTCGTATCAATTCCCCTTTTAACCGGTCTTCCGGCAAATTAGTTTCCTCCATCGCCGTTCTAACGAGATCATCTGCATGATTATTCAAACCGACTCCTATTTCCCGCATAAATGCATGACGGGCTTTCAACGGAATATTTCTATATTGATAAAAAGCTTCCCAGGCCAGATTCATGGCGGTATCTATTTCTTCTGTAGTTGCATCTTGAAATGTCATATTCTTATCTCTTTCCAATTTATAAATGATTATTCTTTGATTAATTTTATTTCAAAATTAGCACCCTCCCAGTTCTTTGTTTTCTTCCAAAAAAAAGTAAAAAGTATTTTTTCTGAATCTTTATTTTTAAAAGCAACATCTACCAACTTTATTCCAAGACCGGTATCTCTCGTTTCAATCTCCTGATAGGATTGCCAATCATCATTTGTCCATCGAACCACTGCGTCTTCTAATACTTCAATCCGCAATATTTTTCCGACAGGCATAGCTTTCACCTGATCTGTAAACCGCCAAACACAGAAAAGAGAACTGATTTTATTTACAACATATCGATCTCTGGTTAAATAAATCATATCTGCTACTTTCTTTTGCTTTATCGAACTGCACAATTTTAAATATTCTGCATGAGCCCAGGTTAGCGGCATTGCAGAACCAGAATGTTTCCCAAAGATTAACCCTTTTTCGGGAATGTCCTTTTGATCCCAGATTTGTTCCGGCAACAAGGCATTTTCAGAAAACCCTTCCATCGTTTTTAATAAGGAAATTGCCTGGGTAAGATTTCCCGCCGCAATTTCATAATGTGCCCGCTCACCGGTTAAAAGAGGCCATGGCCGTCCGATACCATTATAGATATATGGCTGACCTTCCCGATTTTCGCCATACCCATCCTTTGTATACCGGTACCAGCACGGGCCTGAAGGAGTTTCTATTTTCAATTTTGCATCAATCACTTTCACTGTGTTTAAAATATGCGGATCATCCGCTGCGCGCAATCCAAATCTTACGAGCGCCAAAGCATCCACACAGATGATATCGCCCAGGCGAATCTTTCCTTCATCGCCTTCATGATTTTTAAGATTGATGGTTTTGTCTTTCACCTCATCAGCAGGCAGATTATAGGGATTAATGCGCATGTAATAACCTTCTACGCCTGATTCTTTTGCGCTATCTGTATCCGATACATAAAGCCATCTTTCAATATTTTCATTCCAGTAATCCGCCACTTCGCGGCAATAAATACCGAGTTTTTTTTCCCCATGAATATCTGCCAGTTCAGCTCCTGCTAATAGACCGGCAATTTGGGCTGCCAGTGTGAAAGGAGTATAACCGGATTCCTCTTCCCATCGATCTTGCTGACTATAGGGTCCGTTACAAATCAGGTACGTCAAGGCTTTTTTTACAATCGGCCAATATCTGGTGCAACGACTACTTGAAAGAAATTTTCGGACAAAAGCTGTATGAACCATTATTATCGGAAGGGCTAT
>JBDSBN010000421.1:0-3205 GCA_039921585.1 Ginsengibacter sp.
CCTCCGGTAAATGTCGGATCTACTGGTCCTTCATATTTTAAATGATCCGGAGTAAAGCTTTGCAGATAAACATAATTATCTTTTTTCCCATCTTCATTTATAAATGTGGGTGAACCATCATCGGGACTAAGGCCATCGAATTTTATAGAAAACAAACCTCTTTGTGGATACCCAATTAATGCATCACCTTCTGCACGAACTAAGTTCCAAATTCTTGGGCTTGCTTCCAGTTGTGTGATTTCATTTTTATTGATCCCAAAATTAAATTGCGTTCTCCATTGGAAGCCCTGCGGCCTTGCTGCTACAATTGGTAATCCACCAACAGTCAATTCAAATCCTTTGGATTTCATTTCGCCATAATTCGCTACTTTCTTATTCTCCCCTCCAATGCCTGATGTGTTTATTACCCCGAGTAGATCAAAAATATTTCGTTGGTACCAATCGGCTGTTACACTTACTCTGTTTTCAAAGAAAGTAAGATCGGTACCTATATTTAATTCATATAGTTTTTCCCACGTAAGTTTCGAGTTAGCCAGGCTACTTAAGAAGATGATAGCTTCCTTTTCTGTCTCATATGGCCTGTGCGCAATTTGATTATAAAAAGTAGCAATCGTATTGGTCGCATTTCCAATATTAGCAACTAAACCATATGTCGCTCTCAATCTTGCTGAACTTAAATATTTTTTTGCGTTAAATAAAAAGTCCTCTTCACCCACATCCCAGGCACCTGAAACGTTCCACGTAGGCAGCCATCTGGCCTGATTGGATTTTCCCATTTTATTGGATCCATCATATCTGACTGTTCCGTTAAGAGTATATTTATCCTTAAAATTATAGGCACCCCGTAACATGTATGCGGCGTAGCGATCACTACTGTTGCTCATTCCAAAATATGAATTACCGCCTTCAATCATTTTTTTGAAATACCGGTAATTCGGATTTACCAAACCTCCATTTTCAAATTGGTAACCAATTCCGTCAAATCTGGAAACCTGCCTGTCTGTAGACCGCCCCTCAATGGAAGTAAATATATTAATTCTGTGATCTCCGAAATTTTTATCAAATTCCAGATTATTACGTAAATAATAGGAAGCTATTTTATTTTCGTTCACATTAAAGAAACCACCTTCATCTAATATAACCTCAGGCAGTGCATTCGGATTGTCCGGATCGTCATACAAATTTCGGTTGGACTCTATTACATAGGTATTATAGGCTGCCCTGAAGGATTCAGCCATATTTGAACCTTCCTTTATATTATGTTGTCTTGTGGTTTGGGCATATCTATAAGATGCATCCATAGAATATTGCAAACCTGGAACTATTTTATATCTGACACCTCCCTGAGCTTTTATATCCAACATCTTAAGTTCCAGATAATTCTTATCCAGTTCGTTTAGAATATTGAAGGGTGCCCAGTTTCTTATAAAATATTCTTTCTCACCATTTTCATCATATGGAGTTAATAGTCTACTGGAATTTAACGCATACGAATATGGATTTATATCAAAATCTCTTGAGTAGGACCCAAATACCGGATCTGATTGCCTTGACAAAGTACCCGGGGCTCTTTGATTCCGAACACTTGCATTTGCCAATAATTCAAAACTCAGTTTTTGATTTACCTTGAAGTTTGTTCTGGCATTTGCTGTAAATCGGGATACATTATCCCCCAGCGTTTGGCCATTATCTTTCATATAACTTGTAGAGAAATAGTTTTGTACGTTGCTACTCCCACTGGATACACTTACTGAATGCTCCTGCAATAAAGAATTTCTAAATAACACATCAAACCAATCTGTATTTGCATTCGCATATCTAGTCAAGAATTTATACTTTTCTACTTTTGAAAAATCATTTCCCAATTCCCAGGTATCTGTTCCTTCATCGTATTGGTACATCTTGTTATAGAGCTTATAAAATATCCCTCCATACTGAGGAGAACCAACACTCGCCGGCCTTAGAAAACCTTTATTTTCCATTTCTGTCAGAATGCCCATTTGTTCAGCAGAATTCATGATATCGAAATTGTCATAAGAAGGCTTCTGATAAGTAGTATATGTTCCACTATAATTTACTCTTGGTTTCCCTTGAGTATTGCTTCCTTTTTTTGTGGTCACTACAATGACTCCATTCATTGCCCGGGCCCCATACAATGCTGTGGCAGCGGCATCTTTTAGAATAGTCATTGATTCAATATCATTCGGGTTCAAGCCCGCGACAGAAGACCCAATTAACGTATTTGCATCACCAGTAGAAAGTGCTTCATTAGAGATATTCACAACATCTTCCAAAATGATTCCATCTATAACCCATAAAGGCTTATTGTCGCCATTTAGTGAAGTAGCTCCTCTGATTCTAATCTTAGGAGCTGCACCAAAAGTACCAGAAACGTTCTGTACCGACACTCCGGCAGATTGCCCTTCCAGCATTCTGGACAAATCGGGCACCCCACTTCTTTCAACATCTTTGGCTAATAATTTATCACTTGCTCCGGTAAACATTTTCCGATCCAGATTCTGATAACCTGTTGCAACAATGGTTACATCTTCAAGCATCGCTTTCTGCTCATCAGGCATCAGGGTAATACTAAGGGATGTTTGACCTTCATACGTAATTGTCCTGGTCGTTTTCCCAATAAAGGATACTTGCAATTTCTCCCCTTTAGCGAGTCTAATTGAAAACTCTCCTTTGGAATCTGTAGATGCTCCTCTCTGAACTCCCAATACCTGTACGGTAGCTTGTCCTATAGGGGTTTGATTTTCATCAGTAACTACTCCTTTCACTAACCTTAATGAATCACTTTGCGCCTGTACCTGAAAAGGTGATACAAGTGTAAAACAAAATAGAATTAAAGTTAGATTGATTATTCTGGAGTAGCTTTTGAAGGCTGTTCCTCTCATAATAAAAATGTTATTTTTTTGGTAAAAAATGAAGCGCAAAGATAACCGGATTATCCAATTAAAAAAAACAATTGTATAAACTTAAGTTAATTTTCTACTGACTGGCGAGCAAGTTGAAGATAATCATATGAAATGCTACTTTATCGAAGGATAAAAGCTTTCGTTAGAAAACTGACAAATATTTTACAAAATATAAGAGGTCTAAAACACAAAATGGGTGGTAAAAACATTTCCTGTTTTTACCACCCATTATTAAAATTCAATAAGATTTCTTACCGAACTAATTTTAATTCATCAATAAT
>JBDSBN010000422.1:0-3639 GCA_039921585.1 Ginsengibacter sp.
TTTCAATAATTATTAAAAGCGAGCTCCAGGTACCTGGAGCGTTAAGTAAAAAAAAGTACCATGCAATTACACAATTTAAGACCTGCAGCAGGCTCTACACACAAACAAAAAAGATTAGGCCGCGGTGAGGCATCCGGTAAAGGTGGAACCTCTACAAAAGGTAACAAAGGTGCACAAAGTCGTACCGGTTATAAAATTAAAATGGCTCACGAAGGTGGTCAGATGCCTATTCAGCGCAGACTTCCAAAGCGTGGATTTAAAAATCCAAACCGCATAGAATATAAAGTTTTCAATCTTGGACAAATAGATCAGTTGATTGAAAAGCATGAATTGAAAGAATTTACTCCGGAAACTCTTTATATTAATAATTTAATCAGTCAAACGGATAGAGTAAAGATTTTGGGAAATGGTGTTTTAAAAGCGTCTATTCCTTTTAAAGTAAATGCAGTAAGTGAAAAAGCGAAAGGAGCGATTGAATCTGCTGGAGGAACTTTAGAAATAATCAAATAATTCATTGATATTTGCGAGGCACTTTTTGCAAATATTTAAATCATGATATTCTGTGAAGAAATTTATCAAAACATTAAAAAACATCTGGTCAATTGAAGAGTTAAGGAATAAACTGCTCCTTACCCTTGCACTGATATTTGTATTCAGAATAGGATCTTTTATTGTACTTCCTGGTATAGATCCTAACAAACTTGCCAATCTACAGGCAACTGCTTCTGGTGGTATGCTTGGTTTATTAAACTCGTTTGTTGGTGGAGCTTTTGCGAAAGCTTCTATTTTTGCATTAGGTGTCATGCCATACATTTCCGCTTCTATTTTTATGCAGCTGGTTACAGTATTGGTTCCCCAAATTTCAAAAATTCAAAAGGAAGGTGAGAGTGGTCAAAAGAAAATTACTCAATGGACACGTTATCTCACTGTTATTGTAACTGTATTCCAGGCAGCAGCTTATGTAGGTTTCTTACATTCCTCCAGTGGAGAAGCAATGTTACCAGCATATAGCAGTTTCTTCTGGCTTTCTACAATAATTATTCTTACTGTAGGTACATTATTTGTCATGTGGCTTGGTGAAAAAATCACAGATAAAGGAATTGGAAATGGTATTTCAATTTTGATCATGATAGGAATTCTGGCAAACTTTCCACAATCGTTTATGCAGGAATTTGCTGCCAAACAAGTTCGTGGTGGTGGTGGTCTTCTGATTTTCATGTTGGAAATTGCCGCCTTTATCGCTGTTATTCTTGGATTGATCGTATTGGTACAGGGAGTTAGAAAAGTTCCTGTGAACTATGCAAAACAAATCATGGGTAATAGACAATTTGGTGGAGCAAGACAGTTCTTACCCTTAAAAGTAAATGCTGCCAACGTAATGCCTATCATCTTTGCTCAGGCAATTATGTTCCTTCCAACTATTTTCGCTGGTTTCCAAACTTCTGGAAAGAACTGGTCGGTTTACTTCACGGATCATACAAATGGTGTATACATGCTGATTTTCGGTATCATGACCATCGGTTTTACATTCGTTTATACTGCCCTTATTTTCAATCCAAAACAAATGTCGGATGACCTGAAACGCAATAACGGATTTATTCCGGGCGTTAAACCAGGACAGCCTACAACGGATTATATCGGAACCATTATGGATCGTATTACCTTGCCGGGAGCTATATTATTAGCAGTAGTTGGTATTCTTCCTGGTTTGGTACAGTTACTGGGTGTAACGCAAGGTTTTGCTATGTTTTACGGAGGTACATCTCTTTTGATTATGGTTGCAGTTGTACTGGATACATTGCAGCAAATTGAAACCCAATTATTGATGCGTCAATATGATGGACTTATGAGCACAGGCCGTATTCAGGGCAGACAATCAACTGCGGCACCTGGAATCACGGGTAATATTTAATACAAAACAACAACAGAATTTATTATACCAAAAACCCTGACTGATTCTGTCAGGGTTTTTAATTTAAAATAGAATATGATCATTTATAAAAGTTTTGCAGAGACAGAATTAATCCGGGAAAGTTGTAAAATTGTCAATGATGCCATTGCTCTGGTAGCTTCATTGATAAAACCGGGAATTTCCACAATGGAATTAAATGATAAAGCGGAAGAATATATCCGAAGTCAAAACGCCATTCCCTCTTTTAAAAATTATAACGGTTTCCCATATACCTGCTGTATATCCGTAAATGATGCAGTGGTTCATGGTTTTCCTACTACCGATCTTTTGAAAGAAGGAGATGTGATTTCTGTGGATGTAGGTGCTTACAAAAATAAATTTCATGGAGATAGTGCGTATACTTTTGCAATAGGTGACATTTCTGATGAGGTGAAACAGTTGATGCGGGTAACAAAGGAATCTCTTTACAAAGGAATCGAAAAGGCCATTGCAGGCAATAGAGTAGGAGATATCAGTTTTGCTGTACAGGATTATACCGAAAAGCAATATGGATACGGTGTTGTGCGGGAATTAGTCGGGCATGGATTAGGTCATGATTTGCATGAAGACCCTCAAGTACCAAATTATGGAAAGCGTGGTTCCGGAACTAAATTGAAAGATGGTCTGGTAATAGCAATTGAGCCTATGATTAATTTAGGCGGCAGAGAGGTTTATAATGATGAAGATGGCTGGACAATAAGAACCTCCGATGGGAAACCGTCTGCACATTATGAACATACCGTTTGTGTGCGGAAAGGAAAAGCAGATATTCTTTCTTCTTTTGAATCAATTGAAAAAGCGGAGAAAGAAAATCCTTTGCTTTTCTCTGATTATTAATATTCTTTACAGGTAGTAATATTCAAAAGGGATTCGATCATCGGATCCCTTTTGGTTTATATTTTTCTTTGAAATGGACCAATTTAATTGAGGAGTAATTATATACTTATAGGGACTTTGATTTCTATTATTTCCTTCTTTTAAACACTTCTTTCCCATCAACAAATGTTCTCAACACTTTTACATCTTTGATCTTTTCCGGATCTATTTCAAAGAGATTTTCTGATAGGACAACAAAATCTGCAAGAAATCCTTTCTTTAAAATACCGGTTTTGTTTTCCATAAATCCGGCAAAGGCATTATTTTTTGTATAGGCATTTAGAGCTTCTTCAACCGTTATTTTCTCATTTGGATACCATCCTCCCGGATTCAATCCGTCAATGGTTTTTCGAGTAACCGCTGCATAGATACCTTGAAGGGGACTTAGGGGGCCCACTGTCCAGTCGGAACCAAATGTTAACTTAGCTCCATGATCTAAAAGGCTTTTAAATGCATAGGTGCCTTTGAGTCTTTCGTTGTAAAGTCTTTTCGCAGCCCATCTGCCATCATCTATTGCATGATATGGTTGCATCGACGGAATGACATTCAATTCAGAAAAACGTTGAATGGCTTTCGTTGTGAGATGTTGGGAATGCTCTATTCTAAATCTCCTGTCTTTTTGACTTCCTTTTGATATTTGTTCATAGGCATTTAACAGCCAATCATTTGCTCTATCTCCAATGGCATGAACCGTTACTTGTAAGCCTGCACTGTCTGCAGAAGTTATACATGACATAAGTTCCAAAGTATCTGTGATATTAAATCCCGATGTGGTTGAATCATCCAGGTATGGTTTGTAGAACCAGGCTGTT
>JBDSBN010000423.1:0-3804 GCA_039921585.1 Ginsengibacter sp.
GCCGATGGAGTGAAATTGTTTTTTAAAGAAGAAATTACCCCTACCCACGCCAATAAATTCTTATTTGTTTTAGGTCCTGTATTGGCTATGCTTACAGCCATTATGGTGGGAGCTGTTATTCCCTGGGGAAACAAAATAGATTTTTTTGGAAGAGAAGTTTCTCTGCAAATAGCGGATATTAATATTGGAATCCTCTATGTATTTGGAGTGGTCAGTTTGGGTGTTTATGGAATCATGATTGGAGGATGGGCGAGTAATAATAAATATTCCTTACTCGGAGCTATGCGTGCTGCCTCTCAGATTATCAGTTACGAACTGGCCATGGGAGTTTCTATTATCGCCTTAATTATGATCACAGGCACTTTGAGTCTGAATCATATGGTAGATCAGCAAATGGATAAAGTATGGTATGTATTTTATCAGCCGGTTGGTTTTTTAATATTCCTTATTTGTGCCTTTGCAGAAACAAACCGGACACCCTTTGATTTGCCGGAAGCGGAAAACGAATTAATTGGCGGATATCATGCGGAATACTCCTCTATGAAACTTGGCTTTTATTTATTTTCGGAATATATAAATATGTTTTTGAGCAGTGCAGTGATGGCTACTATCTATTTCGGCGGATATGATATCCCTTTTGTAAATGATGCGAACCTGGTTCAAAGTATTGGGCTTAACTGGACAGCTTTATTGCAGGGTGGCGTTTTGTTTGCTAAAATTCTAGCTTTCATATTTTTGTTCATGTGGGTGAGATGGACAATTCCCCGTTTCAGATACGATCAATTAATGAATCTGGGATGGAAAGTACTCTTACCTTTGGCGCTGATCAATATGTTTGTAACAGGTATCATCATCCTGGTAAAGCAAAATGGATGGCCGTTTTAATATAGAATGGTATTGATATAAAATAAATAAAGGAGATTTTTGCTCCTGTTTAAAATAAGTTGGAAATATTTAAAAAGATTTTGTGATGCAAGCACTAACAAATAGAGTAAAACCGGTTTCCAGGGAACCTATGACCTGGGTGGAACGCATGTATTTGCCTGCCATTTTTAAAGGAATGTTGATTACATTCAAGCATCTTTTTAAGAAAAAGGCAACCATTAATTATCCGGAGGTAAAAAGAACGTATAGCCCTGTATTCCGTGGTTTACAGATACTAAATAGGGATTCAGAAGGAAGAGAAAATTGTACAGCTTGCGGACTTTGTGCGGTTGCCTGTCCTGCTGAAGCAATCACGATGGAAGCAGCAGAACGCAAACCGGGCGAAGAGCATTTATACAGGGAAGAAAAATATGCAGCTAAGTATGAGATCAATATGCTTCGTTGTATTTTTTGCGGATTGTGTGAAGAAGCCTGTCCGAAAGACGCGGTGTACCTTTCAGAAACTCATGCTCCGGCAAATTATGGAAGGGAAGGATTTATATATGGGAAACCAGAATTGTTGATCCCACATCCTATTGAAGATCCTGAAGGTTTTGCTAAAGCCAGAGGAAGAAAAGCTCAAACAACGGAAGTGTAAGAGGAGTGAACAATAATCAAATCGGATTTTGGACCAAAACGTTAATCCGGGACTAAAAAACAGAATATAAATACTTAAAAACACGAATTCAAATAATAATGGGACTATCAGTAATTCTTTTTTGGTTTCTAACAGCTTTGGCGCTTATTGCAGCGGTAGGGGTGATTACCAGCAAAAACCCTATCTATAGTGTGCTTTGGCTGGTAGTTGTATTTTTTGCTATCTCCGGCCATTACGTTTTAATGAATGCTCAATTTCTGGCTATTGTAAATATCATTGTTTATGCCGGAGCAATTATGGTACTATTCCTTTTTGTTATCATGCTCATGAATTTTAATAAAGATGCGGAACCCGCCAAAAGTATCTATCTAAAAATGGCCGGGATTATTTCGGGATTAACATTAATGGTCGTGATGGTAGCAGCACTTTCTTCTGCAGAAACAGCCAATGTGCAATTGCGGCCGGATACAAATGTCGGGTTAATAAAAAATCTTGGGACAGCATTATTTAAAACCTATGTCGTTCAATTTGAAATAGCCAGTGTGTTATTTTTAAGTGCAATGATTGGGGCCGTTGTGATAGGAAAAAAAGACAAAGCAAAAACGATTGATGCATGAAAAATCAGGCGCGATTAATATTATTGGTTATTTGTGCATTTTTTGCTCAGAAATCCTCTGCGCAAATAGATTTGAATGACATCGATCTACGTGATTTGATAGGAAAAGTAGTACGGGTAGAAAAAGGGTTCGCACCAAAGTTCTATTTGGGAAAAACGCCGATTGACCAGGTCAACAAGGTGGCAGAAATACTTGGACTTAAAAAAAATGAAGATGTCAATAAATTATTTAAAACATTTAAAACCGGGAGAACCATTTATAAAGTAGCTTCTTATACCGGAAGTGCTATTATCGTTTATGGTTTAGTACGGAAAGTTGACAATTCAATACAGGATCAGGATTGGGAAACTGCATTATATTCCGGATTGGGAGCAGTTGGTTCCGGATTGATTGTAAAATTATTGACCAAAGGAGCCTCTTATAAAGCGGTAGATATTTTTAATGGCATAGCAACGAAAAAGATCATCGATATTTTTTCAATTGCTCCTGCTTCAAACACAACAGGAATAGGGATTTACGTAAAATTGTAATTATGGAAATTAAGTATTATATATTTTTAGCGGTGACGCTTTTTTGCCTTGGAGTAATAGGTGCGCTTACCCGGCGCAATTCGATAATTGTGTTTATGTGTGTTGAGTTAATGCTAAATTCAGTGAATTTATTGCTGGTGGCTTTTTCAAAAATGCACCTGGCAGGAGGAAATGACCTTGGCGGAGTGATGGCCACAAGCGGTCAGATCTTTGTGTTTTTTATTATGATTGTGGCAGCAGCGGAGGTAAGTGTGGGCCTGGCAATCATTGTAATGATGTATAGAAATACAAGATCCATTGATATTGATTTTTTAAACAGGTTGAAAAATTAAGATCGGGATCAAAAATTATTTATTTTAAAAACTGATGAAGTCTGGTTTATGAATGCAATGCAACTAATTTATCTTATTCCTCTCTTACCATTAATTGGATTCTTAATCAATGGGCTTGGCAGAAATGTCTTATCCAAAACAGTAATTGGTATAATAGGCAGCGGAGCAGTGTTTTTATCCTTTTGTCTGAGTGTCTATGTATTTATGGCCGTTTCAAAAGAGGGCTTTGTTACTCAGAATATTCATTTCTTTGATTTTATAAATATCAAATCTCTGCGTATTCCCATGGAATTCCAGGTGGATCAACTCACCTCTGTATTTCTTTTGATTATTACGGGAGTTAGTTTCTTAATCCATGTGTATTCTACTTCTTACATGAAGGACGAAACGCCGGAAGGATTTGCAAGATATTTTGCCTATCTGAATTTATTCGTTTTCTCCATGCTGCTTCTTGTATTGGGAGGTAATTATGTGATCATGTATGCAGGATGGGAAGGAGTGAGTTTATGTTCTTATCTGTTAATCGGATTTTGGTTTAAAGACAATATAAATAATATTGCTGCTAAGAAGGCCTGGATTATGAACCGGGTAGGAGATATGGGATTTCTTCTGGCTATCCTATGGATGATTTCCGCTTTTGGATCGGTATCTTATCACGATTTATACAATAGCGAAAACGGAATTGTATATTTATTATCAGCACTAAACACCACGGATGCGATTGGAATCACATTGCTTCTCTTTGTAGGAGCTGCAAGTAAAAGTGCTCAGATTCCATTATACACCTGGTTACCGGATGCAAT
>JBDSBN010000424.1:0-10030 GCA_039921585.1 Ginsengibacter sp.
TTGGTTGAAAATAATTTTGTAATTGCCGGGAGTCGTTATTTGCCACTTATTGTCCGGATTTCCGCCGGGAACAAATTTTACTCTGCGGCTTCCAAGCTCCTGATGATTAACTTCCTGCATAAAGAAATCGCCACCCCAATTACCTGTGGTTACCGGAAATTTAAATTCCCCTGCAACCATCGGACCGGTGTACGTGAAAATATATGGATCAGTCGGGTCGGCTACCATAGGTTGCGGATTATCAATATTCCACCCGGCGGGTGTCGCATCTCCAACCATCCACATTTTGGTATAGGGTGTAAATGGTTTGATATCTATTTTCATTTTTTGCAGATCAAGGGAGATCTTGTATGGTCCGGGAGTCGTTATCTTCCACTTAAAATCCGGATTCCCTTTATAAACAAGTTGCATTCCGGTTCCTGTAATATCCTGTTTATCCACCAGTGGCATATAATAATCAGTTCCAAAATCGCCGGTTGCGGTTGGGATTTTAAATTCGCCTGCAGATAGGATTTCATTATATTTAAATACAAAAAGATTGGATGAATCCACGCGCATTTCATCCGGTGTATCAATATTCCAACCGCTTGGAATAGCATCTCCCAGTATCCACAATCTCGTGTAAGGCGGCTTGGTAGAAGCGTCAATTTTTATTGTTAAATCGAGAAGATTCAGCGTTATTTTATAACTCCCCGGAGTGGAAATCAAAAACTGATTATCCGGCTGACCATCACTGTCCCTATATACCAATTGGTCTGGTCCGGCTCCTTTATTATAAGAAGGCAAAAACTGACCGGGAGTTGTAATCAATTTTAAATTTCCTGAACTCAGATTTCCTTCCCATGAAAACGCACCTGATCTCACAGGATCAGGGACCATCGCTGTTGCCAGATCACTATTCCATCCATTAGGAGTAGCATCACCGATGAGGTAGAGATTAGCTGTAACCGGTTTGTACGGAGTCACTTTTATTGCTAGAATATTAGAAGAGTCTGACCCCGCCATTTTTTCAGAAACATGGGAAATTATTTGAAATTCGATGGACGCTTCTTTATCCGGTGAGACCATTAATTGAGAAAGCAATAAATTGTTTAAACTCTTTACTGTAAAGTTTTTTTCAAATACTGCCACACCTAAGTCTTGTACAATCGCGTTTGCGAAATTATTTCCCTGCTTATCAATTTTTAAAATATAGGAAATTGATGCGTTCGTTCCTTTATTCGTTCCGGAGGTCCACATTAATTTTAAAGCATCACCCCCATCTTCTTTCTGCTTTAATTTAAAAGAACTTTTTTCGGACGAAAGCATGAGAGGTGCATCACCTTTATTGTATTCAATGAAATCGGGCTTTTTACATGAGTTTAGAAAGAATGTGCCTGCCAATAAAAACACTATTGGCATCATCCATCTTAATTGATTATTGAAAGGAAAAGCTATATAATTCATAATCGTATTTTTTATTGAGTTTATTTCCGGGTGTTAATACCCTGAATTTTGGATAAGGTTTGGGTTGGTATCTTTCTCCTTCTGAGGAATGGGCAACAATAAATGTTTTGTTGTCGCATTTACTCTGCCGATTGAGTGGAGAAAATCCAATGCATACTGACCATTGTTTATCCGAATCATTGTAAACCACCAATCGCCTTCAAAAGCAAGCTCCATTCTTCTTTCATGAATAATTTTTGTACGCATTGCTTCTTTTGACAATCCACTAATATTTCCCAAACCTGCTCTCTTTCTCACCTGATTCAAGGGATCTTCAGCCTGGCTTGTAAAACATAATTCATTTTGTGCTTCTGCCTGCATCAGTAGTACATCCGCATATCTCAATACCGGAAAATCTGCCGGATTGGTATCGTAATCTGGAGAAATGGATTTAGGGACCAGGAATTTCCGGAGATTATACCCGGTGGTTGAAAAACTTTTCGAATATTCCTTTCCGTCAAAGTCTGGTCCTCCTTCATATAATATGGTTTTATCTTTTCTCTTGTCTCCCGCTTCATAGGAGTTGACAAATTCCTGAGTGGGCTGATTCCAACCATATCCACCACCTACAAAATCAGAATTTCTTGGACCTGTAAATGTGCTCACCCAGGAAGCCTGGTTTTCATTATCCCAAAAGCTGAAACTTGTTTTTCCTTTGTATTGAATTTCAAATAAAGACTCTTTCGAGTTTTTGGTGAGCGGATTAAAATTATCGCTGTAATCAGCATTTAATGCATATCCTAAAGTAGTGACCTGTTTACACAGATCAATGGTTTTTTGATACTCCCCTAAGGTTAAATATACTTTTGCAAGCATTCCGGCAGCAGCTCCTTTTGATGCTCTTCCCATATCACTTCCTGAAAAGCTTTCTTTTGAAGGCAGAAGGTTGATCGCATTTGTATAGTCATCAATAATCAGATCATATACTTTATTCTTTGCGGTACGTGCAGGGCGCAAATCACTTTCAGGAGTTTGGGGTATGGTGATCAGGGGCACATCGCCAAACAGGCGTACCAATATAAAATAATAAGTTGCCCGTAAAAAATGTGCTTCTCCAAGGACTCTGTTTTTTAAAGCATCGTCCATCTTCATACCCGGCACATTTTGTAAAACCAGGTTGCACCGCAAAATTCCCGGAGCCGGACCTCGCCAGATATCCAAAGCAGCGGCATTATCCGTTGTGGTTACAAAATTGGCTATGTCCTGAGTTTCTATTCCATCCGTACCACCACCCGCTCCTACTAAACTGTTACCGCCCCAAATATCCGTTGACCACATCCGAAGATTATAGAGTTTTGGCCATTGCAAAGGTTGATATGCTCCATTAATTGCGGAAACAGCATCATCCCCGGTTAGCCAGAAGTTAGAAGTATTTACAGAATCCAACGGACTTTTATCCAGATATTTCTTGCAACCGAATAAGCCTGCGGAAATAATAAATATGAGTAAATATTTTTTGAGATTCATAATTTGCTTTTTAAAAGTTAGAAGGTAACATTGACACCTGCACTGATTGTTCTCGTAACCGGATACACATTAAAATCAATCCCATTTGCAGGAACTTCCGGATCAAACCCGCTGTATTTCGTAAACGTGACCAGGTTTTGGCAGGACACATATATTCTTGCGGAAGACATCTTTACTTTTTCTATCAGTCGTTTTGGAAGCATATATCCCAGCGTAATGTTTTTAATTTTCAAATAAGATCCATCTTCTACAAACCTGTCTGAAACCCGCGTGTTTTTGTTCGGATCGTTGAAAACAGCTCTGGGCATTTCATGACTCGTACCCTCTCCTCTCCATCGATGTAAAACTGCGGTAGTTTGATTTTGCGCAACAGCCATTCCTTCCTGATAAATCCGATTGGCATTGAAAATCCGATTCCCTGAAATACCCTGAAGAAAAATACTCAGGTCAAAACCTGCATATGAAAATTGATTATTCAGAGCAAAAATGAACGAAGGATTCGGATCACCGATATATGTACGATCCATATCATCAATCACTCCGTCATTATTTAAATCAAGGAATTTTACATCTCCTGGAGATGTTCTGTTAAAAGGATCCGATCCGGGAACCTGGACTGAATATTTCTGCACCTCCTTCTGATTTTGGAAAAGACCATTCGTAACAAAGCCGTAAAATTCATTTACCGGATACCCGGCACTTTGTATGGAAAGATTTTGATTGAGCCCGATACTCCCTGTATACATGGGCACACTATCATTCAGACTAACTACTTTGTTTTTATTATAAGAAACATTCAGATTGGTTTTCCACTCAAATTTCCCGCGAATATTATCTGAATTGATCGTTAATTCTACTCCTTTGTTTTCCACTTTTCCGGCATTTACACTTGGAACATAAATATCTGAATATCCTGTAGAAATGGGAACAGCCATTGGCACCAACATATTGTTTGTATTTTTCAAATAAGCATCGAATGTTACCCCCAATCTGCCATCCAACAAAGAAGCGTCTACACCGATATTTGATTGTTCCACCTGCTCCCAGCGCACATTAGGATTGGGTATAGCAAGGGGTACAATCGCATTAACGCTTTGCCCGTTAAAATTGTATTGCACTGTTTGTAAAACGGAAGCGAAAGAGTAATTGCCAATATTTTGATTACCTGTAACGCCATAGCCTGCACGCAATTTCAAATCATTGACCCAATGAATATTTTCCATAAAAGATTCATCAGAAACCCTCCAGGCTACAGAACCGGAAGGAAACCATCCCCAACGATTATGACTTCCAAATCTGCTACTGCCATCCCTTCTAATGGTACCTGTCACCAAATATTTATTATCATAGGAATAATTAATCCTACCGATAAGAGAAAGCAACGCCCATTCGCTGGCACTTCCTCCGATTGTTGGTTGTGAGGAGCCGTTATTCAATTGCTGGGTCGCATTACTTGCAAAGTTTTGAATAGACCCATTCATATAATCATACCGGTTGTTTTGAGCATTGCTTCCAGCTAAAAACGTTATCCGGTTTTTTTCATCCAGATTTGCATTGTAAGTAAAATAATTATCCCAAAGCCAGGTCAAACTTTTATTGTATTGTTCAAAAAGATAAGACTCAGGCTGAGGTATTGGCTGCCAATTATATTTAGGAGCCCAACTTCTACTATTATAAAATAATGCCTGAACACCGGCTATGGATTTAAAGGTGAGATCCTTTAGAAGAGTGACTTCCGTGTAAATATTTCCGAGAATGGTATACCCATTAATCGTGTTCTCATTTACTTTGGCTTTTCCAATAGGGTTTAGGATATCTCCTACCCAGGAAGACTGACCTACCGGGCCGCTGTAACTTCCATCCGCATTTAATATTGATTGAGCAGGCAAAGCAGCCATTGTATTGCGAATATCATAACTGCCACTTTTCTTAACATCCGTATTCAGTGTCAGATTGTTTCCAAACTTCAGCCAATCAAATACTTTCGAGGTTGTATTAAACTGGATCGTATATCTTTTGTAGCCGGTATTTAATACGATTCCATCCTGGTTTAATACAGAACCGGAAACATAGTAATTACTCTTATCTGACCCTCCGGAATACGATAAGGAATAATTTTGAATTGGTGCCGGATTGAACAATTCGCCCAACCAATCTGTTCCATTACCCAGACTTTCAGGATTAGCATAGGCAGGATTTTGAGTCTTTCCGTTATTAGCCATCATTTCATTATGAAGGCTGGCAAATTGTGATGCATCCAACATGTTCACAATATTTGCTGCTTTCTGAGTTCCGGCAAACATTTGAAACTCTAAAGAGTTTTTTGGAGATAATCCTTTTTTAGTTGTAATTATAATCACTCCATTGGCCCCTCTGCTACCATAAATAGCTGCTGCAGATGCATCTTTCAGAATTTCAATACTGGAAATATCATCCTGACTAAGTGTATTTAGAGGAACATCTGTAGGAATTCCATCCACGACTAATAAAGGTTCACTGTTGTTAATTGTTCCAACACCCCGAATACGAAAACTAACATTGCTTCCCGGCGCTCCGGAAGTGATAACCTGTACTCCGGCAGCTTTACCTTGTAATGCTGCTCCAATATCCGGTACCGGAAGAGATTTTAAATCCTTGCCATCAATTGATGAAACAGATCCGGTGAGGTCTTTCCTTTTTTGAGAACCATATCCTATTACCACCACATCCTGTAGGCCTTTTACTTTCTCGTTGAGAACGATTTGAGGACTTCCGGAAGAAACCGGCCATTCAGATGTTTCATAACCAATACTACTGAACACTAATATTGATTGATCATTTTTTACAGAAATGGAAAACTGTCCGGCGTCATCCGACATAACGGAATTATTGGTTCCTTTTTCTGTAACCGTAACTCCGGCAATCGATTCGCCGCGATTATTTGAAACACTTCCTTTAATAACTTTGTCGTCGGATGTTTGTATTCCCGGTTGAATAGATCGTCCTGAAAGATTCTTTTCTGATGGAAAAAGCACGACCTTTTCATCGATTATTTCATAACCGATTTGATAATTTTTCCATAAACTGTCCAGGAAATCCCTGATTGTTTTTTCTTTTGCAAAAAAACTAATGAGTCTGTCGGCCTGTATCGCGTTTGCACTAAAATTGAATTTCACTTTAGATTGCTTTTCAATCTGATGAATTACCTTTTTAATCTGAACATTTTCTACAGAAATCGAGAACGTTTTTTGCAATACGTTCTGACTCTTTACCTCTTTTGCACATAATGCAGCGGAGAAAATTACAGAGAGAAAAATTTGTACAGCCGTTATTCTCATAGCCAACTTTATTGAAGCAACAAGACCTTGCTTATTTTTCATACTTTTGTTATGTTTTAAGTTCATTAATACGATTGGGCTTAACATTAGCTTTAAAAAGCTTTCAAGGGTCGTATGTGTGACAGCACATCCGGCCCTGATTTTTTTAGGGAGGTGAATGAGACCTCTTAATATTCTCTTTACTTTCGTTCATTTCAATAATTTTAATGACATCCTTTTCCGGTGATTAATATTTTAGTTCCCTTTACTTCATAATCAGCATTTATCGTCACGCAAATAATTTTTAGCTTTTCAAAAAGATTCAGGTCGGAGATATCTCCTGAAAAGACACATTTATTCAAATTGGTATTTTCAACAGATATTTCAATTCCAAATAAATCTTCAAATTGTTTAAAGATATTTCCAAGGCTTTGCTGATCATAGATAAATGTACGGGGAGTTACCTTTGCCGCCAGGTTATGAGCCTCTTTTACGGGTTCAGGAATATCCACAAGAGTTGTTTTCAACACACCGTCTTTTGCTATATAAATTGCTTTTTGATTTGGAGTAACGATCACAGAATTACCGGCATTTTGATTCCCGGACAACTCTTTATTTTCAGAAACCTGTACTCTACCGGTCTTTACAGAAACTTCCGGATTACCTGTTTCAATATTTTTTTGAATACTAAAACTTGTGCCTAAAACCTTGGTAATAATATCATCATAATACACAAGAAATGGTTTTCCCGGATCTTTTATCACATCAAAAAAAGCACTTCCTTCGAGAAAAACTTCTCTACCTTCTTCAAAGTTTTTTACATAATGCAAGGTGCTATTCGATTCGAGAATTACCGTACTGCCATCACTTAATACAACGGTCATCGGTAGTCCGGATTTATTTTCTTTAACTAGCGTGACAGGATTTATCGATGCAAATTGATTGTGATCAAGTGGATCATTCCGAAGTAGAAAGAAATATATTGAAAATACAATCAGCACAACTGAGGCTGCAGCAGCCCATTTCCATGAAAAGAATTGAGACCGCTTCTTTGGTAAAATGCGTGAGACATCTTTTTCTGATTTATGTATATTCCGGATAATTTCTTCTGCTATATGAGGGGGCAAATCTGTATACAGATTTTCAAATCCATCGTGTAAATCATGCTCGATGTTGCGCGCAATTGCCTGATCAAATTCTTCTGTACCTAATAATTTGAAAAACTCATCATGTTCTTTCAAAGAAATTTTCTCCGAAAGATATTGTTCCAAAAGATAATTAAATCGTTCACTTTTATTCATATTCCCAGACAGGATTTAAGAAGCCCTGTATATATAATACAACTGAGCAGCTCTGAAGGAGTACATGGAATAATAAATTAAATAAATAAAAGGAAAAGGGAACATTTTAACGAGATGCCATGTTGAAGGAAAAACACTTTGATAGACGCAAGAGCGCGGGACATGTGCGTTTTAACTGTTAAAGGAGAAATTTCTAGTTTTTCTCCTATTTCAATATAGGAGAGCATTTCATAACGGGACATTTTCCAAACTGTTCGCTGCTGATCGGATAATCGGGAAATAGCCAGGGCCAATAATTCTTTATGTTGGCTTTCTTCTAATTTAATTTCCGGATTATCGAATAATGAATCTTTTACGTACGCTATATCCTGCATAGCATTCCATTCGTTTGCAATTTTTTTAATTCTATTGAGCAAGTTGTTTTTTGCAATAGAGTATAACCAGCCTTCAATGGGCTGATTCGGATTTAAACTTTTCCGATGATACCAGAGTTTCAGAAACACATCCTGCACCACATCCTGTGCAATCACCGGTGATTTTAAATAACGTAATGCCGTTTGGTATATACGTTTCCGGTGCCGGTCATAAATTAATTGAAAGGCATATTCACTTCCCTCCGCAAGAAGGGAAACTAATTTGGATTCCTCATATCTGATTTCTTCCGGATTCAAATCTTTTTTAAAACAAATGTATATTAAATATCACAAGTGAGCATAAATGAGATTTCCGTTTAGAATAAGCATGCGCAACAGTTATAAATTCTTGAGTAAAACCACATAAAAAAAGCTTGCGTAAAGCAAGCCTTGATTGTATAAAATTAATATAATTACGATCCCTTAAAACCATTTCCAGGTCATAGAAACTACTTTTGACAGTCCGCTCCACTTTACATTGATATCCTCTTCAATTTCAATTGCATTCGGATTTCTAAGAACTGTAAACTTTGTAATTTCACCACCTGTATTAGCAGATTTAGATGGGTCGAAAGTAGCTATATAAAACTTTTCATTATTTTCAAGTAATGTATCGAAATGTAGTAGCGTAATCTCTTTTCCAAAATCTTTTTCAAACTGGAATCCGGTTTCATAATTATACCCGTAAAGCTTACTTCCGGAAGTATATAACATAATTGGAAATGTGCCACTGAAACCCCAATGCTTCATAGTCTTTATTCCGGGAAGAGCTGATACATCGTACCGTTTTCCTTTCCGTACAATATTTGAGGTGAAGGTATATAAGAAACGGCTGCCCTGGTCATTTTCCATCAATGCGTAAGACATTTTTCCTAAGGCTGGTACTACATACGATGAATTGAATAAATTAATCATTTTCATTCCTGTTTTCCATGCAAAAGGATCACCCGAATTATCCGGAAGAGAATCGCAGAAAGTTGAAAATGGCGTGAATTGAACAAATCTTTTGTCGTCACTATTATAAACAAGCATTCTACCCTGGACCAATCCCATGGGATTTTTAGTAAATGCAATATACGGAGCTACCTTAAATGAATATTTACTGGTACTGTATCTGCTAGCTGGATTTGCATAGGAATCGTTCACTGATAACGATCCATTTATATACAATTTATCACCTCCAATCATAAAGCGGTTAACCGAAAAGTTTTGTAAAATATCTCCTGCAGTAAAATTGCTTTGTTTTTCTACGTCATACACCCTGTTTTTTATATTAGCAAATTCTCCTGAAGCAAATGTTCTTTTATCCAGCTCATAGGTACCATCATCTGTTAAAATGTACAATGGATTGTGTACATTCCGGTTATTTATAGATACGATATTTCGAGGCCCTTTAAGTGATTTTAAGCCATTATTTTGCATCACATCCTTAATAATAACCGTATCCCCAGATCCTGGAATGGAAATCATATCTACAACAGCATGACCTTGACTTTCTCCAAGTATCAACCAACCACGATCAAAATAAGTTGACACTGTAAAATTTGATTTTTGCATCCAGGTAATTCCGGTCTCTTTATCCAATATTTTAAATACCAATAAATACTCATTTGAAGGAACAGTAACCGGGAAATTTAGTTGTCTCGTATGAGATATTTTATATTCTTCTGCTACACCTTGTCCTCCCCTAAGAAGTGACCACTCATATAAATATCTGTCACTCGAAAGAGAATCCTGAGTAAATTTAATTGATGGCGAAATTTTTAAAGTATCCTTTAAATAATACGCATGATACTGCGGTTGGAAATTTTCAATTAGAATCTCATTTATTTCTTTGTATGTATAATTGCCTTTATCCTTATAACAAGAGGAAAGGAAAACAAAGGATAAAAAAACATAAATCCATTTCATATTTATAATCATTTAAAATTAAAAATTAAAAAAACATCTCTTATGCCGATGGCCCCATTTTCATGGGCGTTCCATCTGCTTCTAACACAGGATTCCCTTCGTCTGCTAATTCATGCAAACGAAATTTTGCTCTTTGAGACAGTGCCAACGATCTGTT
>JBDSBN010000425.1:0-6481 GCA_039921585.1 Ginsengibacter sp.
GCACATCTAATTCACTAATTTGCTCCGGTTTTAGGGAAATAAAAAAAGCCGGCAGATGAGTTTTCAATTCATCCACCGGCACACTCACACCATCTATTTGAAAACCTAAAAATGACAATTTATCAAAAAAATCCTGCACAGAACATCCGCTTACTCTTGCGGCCATAGCTATGCTGGTGCGGCCTGCAATCAATTTTCGAAGCAATGGATTCCTCAGTTTTTCAAACTTTGGAGTGATGCTTATGATGGCCTCCAATGCTGCCATATTGTGTTTAAGTATGGAAGCTATTTTTGTATTCGCATTAATAACCATTTTTTTATTCCAGTAATAAAAAGAAGTTTTTCAGTTTACTAATTTACCCCCAACTCATTTTCAATCCCCAATGCTTTTGGAAAAAGAATGTTGTTTTCGAGATGTATATGAGTAAATAAATCATTTTCGAATTCCTGTAATTTATTAAAGAGGTATGCATAACTGGCACATCCATCAGCTGGCAAAGTATAATTATTACTTAATCGCCTGATTTCCTCCATGCTTCTTCCCACAAAATCATGCTCCGCTTCCATCATATCAATCGGCGTTTGAATTGTTTGAAACTCTCCAAAACTTTTTCCATTACTTCTGGAATCAACTTGCTTTACATAAGGGAAAACAATTTCTTCTTCACTTACCATATGAGCAGTCATTTCAGCACAAATTTCTTCTACAAGATTATGAATGGTTTCCAATTCCGGGTGTTTATCACCATGAACTTTGTTTACTTTATTTGAATATACCCGTAAATCCGGAATACTTTTCTTCACATAACTGTGGTGTGTATTTACGATATAGTCTGCCAAAAAAGCCAGAGGCCATTCATTATAAGCCAAAGAAGGAGCCGGCATAGAAGGAGCGGATAAAACTTTATCTGCCGCCTGTAATTCCTGTTCTACTTTGGTTACATCGATGCCTTTTTCTGCACAAGCTTCTTTCACGGTTTTCTTTCCACCGCAACAAAAATCCAATCCGTATTTTTTAAACACTTCTGCTTTGCGCAAATCCTTTACAGCGATTTCTCCCAATGTTTCTTCATCCTCACCAGATAATTTTTTTGTAATTTTTACTTTCCAAAGTTCCGGGCCTTCTTCCAGGTATTCCCAGGTAAAAATATTTCCCCTTTCTCCTAACAGTTGATAATACAAAGGCTTAGGATCATGATCGTTGAAAATTGTCAAACTTTCTCCGGTGTTTAATTCGTCAAAACGCACAAAAATTGTTGGGTGTTTCATTCGTGGCTCCAATAGTGTCACATTCAAAATATTCTCCTCTAAAATGTCCATATCTATACTTTTAAAAATGAAGTTTCAAATGCAAATGTAAGAATTATTTCACAATACAAGTATTCCAGTACTTTTATTATTTCAAACTCATTTGAATTGATAAATAAAGTATTTACAGAAATTATTTTTACCTGGACATTTAAGCAGATATCAAAATGTTACAGGAATAACGGATGATACACATGGTAAATGAGCTAAATCGAACTAACTATTTTCCTGAAAAAAAGATTTATAATAATGCCGCGAGGTTGAAAAAAAGAAGGTTGAAAGTATGGCTATTCCATATATTTCTTATTGAAAAATGGGCAAACGTTTTTAAATAGTCCTACGAAATATCTTCCTCCTTTTCAGACTGATCTTTAGACTCACTTTCAGACTCAACTTCAGGCTTTTCCACAACAACAACTTGCTGCGGTACCATGGCACGTTTCTCTCTTCGCGAAATGATCCAGATTTTTACTCTAACTGCTATATACCCTAATAATCCATAAATAATTGTGAGCAGGATCAAATGGTTTAGGAAAAGAGTGGTATCACTTAAATCACCACCCTGAATGAGCAAAATTTTAAAAGCCTGTAAAAATGGAGTCAATGGGATGATGGCTGCAAGTCCCTGAACAATTGCAGGCATTGCCTCAAGGGGCCAGGTAAAACCCCCAATTATAAATGCAGGGGAAGAAATCAGCATGAGAACCTGCGTTGCCTTCAGTGCATCCGGAATAAGAACACTCACAAAAACACCCAGAAAACTTGCAGAGGCTACAAACAGTGCACTAATGATCACAAAATTAAATACATGCTGAGGAATCGGGGCCTGAAAAACAAAATGCAAACCGTAAAATACGGCCAAATGCATGACAGAGAATATCCATATAGGCATCACTTTAATGATGATGCTGCTAAATCCGGAACGAGTCCGCGTCAGAAACTGTGTGGCAAACGTTTTCTTTTCAAACTCTCTGGAAAAACTGACAGCCATTGCGAGAAGAATTACCTGCTGTAGAACTACCGCAAGTAATGCAGGCCACATAAAAAGTAAATAGTTTCCGGTTTCATTATATAGCCGGATGAAGTTGGCCTTAAACGGCTCATATTGCGTAGCTGCCATACTAGCCGACATTCCCTTGCGCTGCAAGGTTTTTATTGAAATCCCGGCACTCATAGTACCCAGAGTTACCTGAATGGATTTAGACGCAAAATTTGCCGTTAATAAATTCGCAGTGTTTACATAAGTGACGATTTCAGGATAGCGTTTTTGCAAAATGTCCGCCTCAAACCGATCAGGAATCAACACCAGAGCTGCCGCCTGTTGCTTGATTAATTCCTTCTGCAAATCTGTATTATTGGGGGAGATTTCCAGTACTTTTATTCCTTCATTATCGCGCAGCATTTCCACCAACTGATTGCTTAGCGGTGTATCATCTTTGTCCACCACCAAAACAGGCAAATCGGTCACTTTTCCTTCTTTATAAACAAACCCAAAGAGTAGAGCATACACTAAAGGACCTAATATAAAAACAGACAATAAAGTAGTGTCTGTAAGGAACATTTTAAATTCCCTTTTAAGGAGGAATAGAAAGTTTTTAATCATGCTGATCCTTTTATTTTTGAAGAATGGCTGTCGAATTAACCAGCAACTTTTCTGCATTCGTTACATTATCCGGCTGAACTTTTATCTCGTAAATAGCCTGCTCCAATTGGTAATCAGGATAAGCTGCGGTAATACTCGCATAACGCGCCATTTGTTTAATAGTGAGGACTTTTCCCTGCAAGCTATCCTTTGCATAAGGAATGTATATACTCAATGTCTGACCTTTATTATACTTTCCAATATCACCCTCAGGAATCGTAAACCGGATGTAAGTAGAAGAAGGGATATAACCATTAAACAGTGCGTAGCCCGCTGTAGCCAACTCTCCAACATTCAAACTAATCGTTTCAATTTCCATATCATTGGTCGCAATAATAAATCGTTCTGAATAAGCAACTTCCGCTTCCTGTAAAGCGCCACTCGCCTGCGCCTGTTGCCCTCGTGCAGCTTCCTGCTTCTCCGAACGTGTTCCTCCTTTCACTTCATTTAATTCGGCAGTTACTGCATCCAGCTGAGCTTTTGCAGCCCGGTATTTTGCAAATACTTCGTCATGATTCTGTGCCGACATCATACTGTCTTTAAACATGGCATCGGCTCTTTTGTAGGATTTTTCAGCATAATTTAATTGCTCTTTGGCAGCGTCATACTTTGCCTCCAACTGTTTCAACTGATTTGGTGAGGCTCCTGCTCTCGCCAGATTACTTTGAGCAGTAGCAGCCTGAACAACTCCTTTTGCCTGAGCTATTTTTGCACTTACTTCCGGCACATCCAACATGGCAAGTGTATCCCCTTTGTGTACCAACTGACCTTCCTGAACATAAATATCTAAGATCCGGCCGGTAACTTTTGGAGTGAAAGAAATTGTCTCTCTTTTTACTTTACCCTCAACAGCTCTCTCCGGCTTGTCCTTACAACTGCTAAATACTATCAGAACAGCTAAGGTGTAGTAGAAGATTTGTTTTGTATTCATCATTTATATTTTTAATTCTCAGAACTATATTTTGGTTTGTATTTAAGTAAAATAGAATTGTGGAACCACGTGAACATGGCACAGTTACGAATCATTTCATTGTTAGTGCATCAGGCATATTTCCAATATCATTTTATTAAAAGGAAAACAAAAAGACATATTCTATTCTGTTTTTCTTACATCTCCCGAAATTATTCCAGGCTGCCTGTTGCCTGCAACAATTCATCTGCTGCTCTGCGCTGATCAAAGACGGATTGCACATATTCCATTGCCGCATTCTGATAATCATTTTCTGCATCTATGAGCTGTGATGAAGTGATCAATCCCAATCTATATTCATTTGTAGCTTGTGTCAGGGCGTCTTGAGCAATTTTTTTCTGCTTTTCTTTTAGCGCGATCTGAGCGTTTGCTATATTATAATTCGTTTGTGCATTTGCCTGATTCAATTCCAGTTTTTCCAATGCACTTTTTTTACTATTTTCAGATTTCTGCACATCCAGAGCGGCTTTTTGAACGGCATGCTTTCCTGCATTTCCATCAAAAATATCCCACTTAAATCCGATACCTATATTGAACATTGGGAAGATATTTAAGGCAGGCATATTGGTTGAAAGTTTTTTGCTTCCTCCCGGCAATACAGGTTTGCTGCTATTTAAATGTCCTCCGCTTAACCCAACATAACCCAGGGAAGTTGCAGCTTGTACTTTAGGTACAAACCATTTCTTTTCCGATTGCATTTTAAATTTATTTGCCAGAATGGAAGCCTCCAATGCTTTAATTTCAGCGCGGTTTTCAATTGTCCCCTCATTTATATTGACAAACGTAGGTTCCAGAGTATGATCTATCAATTCAAGTCTTGCAGGATCAATATTTGTTAGCAGATATAATTGCTTTAATACGAGGGAGCGTTTTCCTTCATATTCAAGGTTTTTAGACTCCAGCTTTGATTGGGCTACCTCTATTTTTTGATGTTCATATTTGGTGATCAATCCATAACCTAAAGCCTTATTAGCCGTTGCTTTATTTGCTGCCAATCTTTTTTCACTTTCAACCAACAGCGCTTTCATTTGTACAAACAGCGCCATCTGATCATAGGCCTGATGAATAGTTGCTCTAATTTCCTGCCTATCTTTTTCCAGCAACGCAATTTGTGCATTCTTTTTTTCTTCTAAAGCCTTTTTTAAAGCCGGTACTTTTCCTCCTGAATAAACAAGCATTTCTGCACCTGCGCTCGCTGTCATTAAATTTCCTGTAGCTGTATACCTGTTGTGCCCTTCCTTAATATCAATATTTAATTGTGGAATCAGGATCTCCGGGGTTTTCACGTTAAATGAAGAGAGCATAAATGCTTCCTTACCCGTGATAGATACATGAGGAAGATATGCATCCTTCAATTTTTTTTGATCTATTTCGGTGTCCTGAATTTCCAACATTTTATTAGCTAGTTCATAATTTCTGATAATCGCGCTATCGATTAATTCTTTTAATGAAGGTGCTGTTTGGGCATTAGCAGCAAAACCAATACTGCACATAATCCCAAAAAGACATAAATATCTTTTCATAATAAAAAAATTAGCAAGTTTGTTCAATAACAAACTATCAAAGTGAGTTAACTTCTCTCATAAGAAGCTACTTCAGGCAATCAGAGTAGTTTGTGCGCATGAAGTTCCACAACAGATTATCTGTCTAAAAAACAGGCAGGATTTTAACTTCCATCCTGCCTGCTGAATTATATTAATCCACCAAGCACAACAGTGCTACAGTGCAACAAGGCTGTATGGTTATTAAAAATGATACTTCCCGTCTTCAATCAGCTTAGCGGCGATCAATCTTCTCGCATCTTTTGCATTGAAAGATTCTGTTTTAGTAAATCGTTTTAATCCTAATAACATCATTCTTTGTTCATCGCCTTCGGCAAATGAATTGATCCCTTCTTTACCCGCTTTCCAAACTGCATCAACCGCATCATTTAAGTAAACCTGAAGCATGGCAATCTGAACTTTATTATTTTCTTCACCGGTTCTTTCTACTGCTTTAATGACACGCAATAACATGCTCTCAGCGATAAATGTTTTAATGGCCATATCTGCAATATTCATAATAATCTCCTGCTCTTTACTCAAGGTCATCATCAGCTTTTGCACGGCAGCACCGGCTACCATCAAAACTGTTTTTTTCATGTTTGCAATCGTTTTCAATTCTTTTGCAAATGGAGTATCATCTTCCTCTCCAAAATCCGGGATGCTCATTAATTCTTTTTGAACCTCGGTCGCCGGACCCATTAAATCCAGTTGCCCTTTCATAGCACGCTTCAACATCATATCCACAGAAAGAAGACGATTGATTTCATTTGTTCCTTCAAAGATTCTATTGATACGGCTATCTCTATAGGCACGGCTAATATTGTATTCATCACTAAATCCGTTGCCACCATGTATTTGCACTCCTTCATCTACCACATAATCCAACACCTCACTACCGTGAACTTTTAATATTGCACACTCAATGGCAAACTCTTCCGCTGCTCCTAACAGGGCTTCGTTGAACGGCTTTCCGGCATCTAGTAATTCATTCTCTTTTTCATCGATCCATTTTGCAGT
>JBDSBN010000426.1:0-8861 GCA_039921585.1 Ginsengibacter sp.
GGGTTTAAACAAACGCATCAACCTTCTCCCTGGATGAATGATCACGGACAATTTGCGATTATGCCGGTAACGGGATCTCCCAAATTTACGATCAGCGATAGAGCAAGTTGGTTTTCACATAAAGCGGAAGTGGTAAAGCCTTACTATTACAATGTATACCTGGCAGATCATGATGTAACTGCAGAAATGACTCCTACAGAACGGGCAGCGCAATTCCGTTTTACATTTCCGGAATCCGATAGTTCTTTTATAGTAGTGGATGCATTTGATAAAGGATCCTATATAAAAATCATTCCCGAAGAAAAGAAAATCATTGGGTATACCACCAAAAATAGTGGAGGGGTAACGGAAAATTTCAAAAACTATTTTGTTCTCTATTTTGATAAACCATTCACCACAGCAAATGCATGGCATGGTAATACACTTGCCAAAGATACATTGGAATTACAGGCAGACCACACGGGAGCAATCGTTCAGTTTAAAACTAAAAGGCATGAAATCATTCAATTAAAAGTCGCCTCTTCCTACATTAGTTTTGAACAAGCGGAATTAAATTTAAAGAGAGAGCTGGGTAATCAAACGTTTGATCAAACAAGTGCAAAAGCAAGGAAATCCTGGAATGATGTGTTAGGAAAAATAAAAGTGGAAGGTGGAACTTCAGAACAGATGAGTACTTTTTATTCCTGCCTATACCGGATGGTCTTTTTCCCACAAAAAATGTATGAAATAGATGCATCCAATAAGATCATTCATTATAGTCCGTATAATGGCAAAATTTTACCGGGAAGACTCTTTTCAGGAACCGGTTTTTGGGATACATTCCGTGCCTTATATCCATTTTTAAATTTAATGTTCCCGGATATAAATCGTGAAATGCAGGAAGGACTTGTCAATGCCTATAAAGAGGGAGGATTTTTGCCGGAATGGTCCAGCCCAGGTTTCAGAGATGTTATGATTGGTAACAACTCTGCTTCTGTCGTTGCAGATGCCTATATTAAAGGACTCCGCGGATACGATATTGAAACGTTATATGAAGCTTTATTACACGGTGCCAATCATGAAGGACCAATGGATGCTGTTGGTCGCAGAGGAGTACAATTCTATAACAAACTGGGCTATGTGCCCAATGATGTAAATGTGCGTGAAAATGCCGCCCGATCATTGGAATACGCCTATAATGATTTTACGATTGCAAAGCTTGGAGAAGCATTGGGAAAACCTAAAAAAGAAACAGAGCTTTATTTGAAGCGATCACAGAATTACCGAAAGCTTTTCGATAACGAAACAAAATTAATGCGTCCAAGAAATCAGGATGGCAGTTTTCAAAAAGACTTTAATCCCTTTAAATGGGGAGGAGCCTTCACCGAAGGAAACAGCTGGCATTATACCTGGAGCGTATTTCATGATGTAGCCGGATTAAAAAAACTGATGGGTGGAGACAAAATGTTTGTCGCCATGCTGGATTCCGTTTTCACCATGCCCCCAATTTTTGATGAAAGTTATTATGGCAGCGTGATCCATGAAATCCGCGAAATGCAAATTATGAATATGGGCCAATACGCGCATGGCAATCAACCTATACAACACATGATTTATTTATACAATTATGCGGGACAACCCTGGAAAGCACAATACTGGATCCGCCGGGTAATGGACCAACTATATCATTCCGGACCGGATGGCTATTGCGGTGATGAGGACAATGGTCAAACCTCTGCCTGGTATGTCTTTTCAGCAATGGGTTTCTACCCGGTTACACCCGGTACGAATGAGTATATTTTCGGAACTCCATTATTTAAGAAAATGACTCTTTCTCTTCCAAATGGGAAAAAATTAATTATCAATGCACTTGCAAACAGTAAGGATCATAAATATGTTCAATCCATCAACCTGAATGGTCAACCAATCAACAAAAACTGGATTGGGCACAAAGAATTATTAGAAGGCGGACAAATAAATTGGATTATGGGTAAGGAACCAAATAAGAAAAGAGGAGTGGATAAATCCGCTTATCCCTATTCTTTTTCGGATGAGTACCCGGAGTTGGCAAAGTAGAATTGTAAATACTATAAGTCCACAAAGGGTATAATATTCATATTTATAATTTAATTTTTTTTACAAAAAGATTAACATATGTTTGATCTATAGTAATCTGAAAGAGCTCTTCAATTATTTATTTATCTTTTAAACTTTTTCAATTATGAAACGCTATCTATCTATCTATCTATCTATCTATCTATCTTACTATCTTACTAGTTTTTGCAGGAATAAACTCCTTTGCTGAAGCAAGAATTATTAATGAGAAAACGGCTATTGGCAATGAAATTGTTAATAATTACATGGCCACTAATCATTTTGTTACACAGTATTATTATGAATATCATGGTCCTTGTCCGGAGGGTTATGAGGGAATTGTTTTTCTTTGGATCATTTATGATGAATTTGATAATATAATAGATTCAGGTGGGGGTGAGGAGGGCTGTACTCCTATCGGTCAACCACAAGAACCTTAACCTTAATAAAAAATTCCAGACTACAAGAAGTCAAGGTTCTCTTCAGATACTATTTTATTCTAAACTTTTGTCAAGATGCGCCGTATCCTTATCTTTTCTATTCTAATCATTTCCAACATCGGCTATTTAATTGGCCAACCTACAGTTGATAATCTAAAAAATGATTCAACAAAAATGTTCGTCCAATACGCACATTATCGCGACTATCAGAGCGATAGTGCCTATTCACGTTTAATTTATGGGTCCCTTTTTTTAGGAAAAAGGGGGGCAGTCTATACATATCAGCTTCAAAGCGTTGAAGAGATGTTACGTGCAAAAGAGAGGTCGGTTAAGAATGAAAAAAACAAAAAGTTTGTATTAGAAGAGACAATGAAGTTCCGGGATTGGGATCGACAATTAACGGAAATCATTACCAGGTATTACGATTCACCCGGCCATCTATCACTTAAAAAGTTTGACAAGGATTTCTATTGGTTGGCCGATACAATTCCTTTTCTATGGGAATTGGTTAATGAATTTAAAACAATAGACAATTACAGGTGTCAGAAGGCAGTAATAAATTCTGACAAGTTAAAAATAGAGGCTTGGTTTACGGAGCAAATACCCATTCCTGCGGGTCCATATAACATTTCAGGACTACCCGGCTTAATTTTAGAATATTACAACTCCATCACCAAAACATTTTTTAAAGCCACATTAATCACCTCAACAAATATTCCTGATGAGAAATTTCGAAACTGGTTAACAGGTCCTCTGATTTCACGGGAAAAATATAAGAAGCTGATGGCAGAAAACCAGAAAAATTTTGAAAATTTACAAAAAATGATTCAAAGGGGAAATACCGGAAAAAGCAATTGATAAATAACCATGTTTTACCTGACCCAAACATTGTTAGTAATTTAAAATCCCATCAGTTATATATTAGAGTACCTATTAGTAATATAATTGATTGTTAATTAAATATAAATTGAAATCTACCTTCTTTTTTATTATTTGCTTTTCCTTTAGTTGCCATTCCTTTGCCCAGAATACATTGACCGGAACGATCAAAACGGAAAATAACACTCCAGTTCCTAATGCAACAGTTTTATTGCATTCTTTATCACCTTCCAGGCCGCTTATTTCATTTGCAACATCCGACAGCAAGGGTTCGTATTCATTAAACATTCCTGATCGAAAAACAAAGTATTCAATCACTGTAAGGGCAGGTTCTTATAAGGAAGTTGAGAAAATTATTGAATTCAACGTGGATACACTTGCCCAGAAACTTGACTTCGTTCTTCGCTCTTCAGTAGCTTACTTGGATACGGTAAGGATAGATATAAAATTTAAGATTAGTGTTACGGGTGATACGCTTACATTTAACCCCGATGCTTATTCGAGGAAAAATGAAACCACCATTGAACAATTATTACGAAACATCCCGGGTATAGATATTAAAGAGAATGGAAAAATAACGTTTAATGGTGCATCCATATCAGGCGTTTTGATTGATGGGATGATCTTTTTAAAAGAAATTATCAACAACTTACTCAAAATGCCGCACCAAAAATTATAGATAAAATTGAGGTTATTAAAAATTATCAAAAGGACAAATTACTTAAAGAATTTAATCAGGGCGGCTCCCAGGTAATTAACCTGAAGCTAAAGGATGAATTCAAGAATTACCTTTTTGGTCATGGGGCAATTGGAGCAGGTAATAAGAATAATAAGCTGGCTGATCTTTTCCTGATAAAATTGTCGCCGAAAGTTAAAGTGCAGGCAGGCGGCAATCATAATACGACAGGGACTACTTTTGCACAACAAATCAATTTGATCCCGACGATTATTTCGAACTCAATGAAAAAGCATTTTTATCCTATAATGCTGTATCACCACTAATAAACACTGCTGTTTATTACTTCCCGAATATCCCCTTATATTTTCAGAAAAAGAACAAAAGTACGCAGGCTTATTCCAATGTATTGTTCAAAAAAAATAATTGGGAACATTCATTGAATATTAAGCTTGCTGATGATTTTCTTCGAAACCAACAAAATTTTAATACCATATATTCAGATGGCAAAAATATTTTTGAGAATAACATCGGGGAAGAAAGGAGCCTGTTGCAACAATACAATTATTCCGGATCGAAAAGTACCTCAAAAGAATCCATTTATTTCAATACATCTTTAACCAACAGGCATCAAAAATACATTCTTAACACGGAGTCAAATAAGTCGTTAAATAGTCATCAAGTGCTTAATAATAGCAAACTCTCCTGGCAGTTGAATTTCAGCTATATTAAAAAATTAAAGTCCGATGTACTTTGGACCAATACATTTGGCTATTTCGATCAAACACTTCAGGAAGTTTTACAAACAGAGCCTGATCTCTTATTCTGGTTATTCCCTGATCAACTTTCGTTGAACCGGCTTCAATCGAAAGGAAACATTCGGTTTCAATACGGGAAATATAGAACCAGTTTTATTATAGATAAAAAAAGAATGAGCCATCAAATTGATATGGGTTTTACCTATGATAAAAAAACATTTGAAAGTGCAGTGAATTTTTTAAGATTATCGGACGACTCTTCAGGAAATCCCTTCAGCAATAAAACTCCCTACCAATTGGGTTTACTAACCATAGGATATACCGGTAAATTATTTCTATCAGCAAGTAAATCTTTGACTATTAAACTAATAAATGAGCCTGCTGATATTAAATATAGTTTTATAGGGAACTCTGCTTCGAAAAGAAATTATTTACTTTATGATTATTCCGGCGGAATAAGCTCTAAGGTTAGAGGTGGTGCCTGGAATGCAACGATTGGATTTAAAAATCAATTGGCAGAAAGCAATTTGCTTTTTACGGATTTCATGCAGAACGGTTTTCATAGTCTGCGTTCAGGATTTGAAAAACCTTTTAACAGCAGAAGTATATACACACAACTATTTTTCAACTCAATTAGTTTAAAAAGACAGATGATTTCTTTCTTCATGGTGAATGTAAGCCATAATCATGATGACTTCATAAGAAGTATGAAGTCTACAGGAATAGCTACTATTACCGCATATCCATTTTATCCTAATAATACGAATAGCTTAATAACACTTTTTAGAACTCAAAAAGTATTTGGGACGTTTCCAATTTCTTTCCAACCAAAAGTTCTGTATAATGTCCGATCGATTGTTTACAGTTATGACGATCAAATAACCCGATCCAATATTCAAAGTGTTAATGCAACGTTAGGTCTGAAAACACTTTTTGAATCTTCATTCAATATAGATTACAATTTTTCGGTTCTTTCTTCTGTCAATAAGGTCCAGTCTCCAAAAGACTTTCTTCAAGCGCAACGACAATATTGAACAAGGTCAATGCATACTTTGTAATGAATAAGCTCTTCAATGTTTCTTTGGTGTATAACAATATGTCGAGTAGAAATGTATCATTTATTGGTGACTTCCTGGATTTAATTATTAATAAGAAAATGTTGAAAGAAAAATTAATTGTAGAAGCCAATGCAAGAAATCCCCTCAATAACAGAACAATTGGTAATCAAACAATTTCCCCATTTTTTATACAGGATAATCTTTTGATGATAAGGGGGTTTGAATTCTTTTTTAAGCTCAGATATGAATTAAGGTAATTTTATGCCTAAAAAGAACGCATACCGAGTTCAACAAATCCTTGTACATAAATTCGATATTTAAAGCTCAACGCAACCCGGAAGTAGCTCAATAATTGCATCAATTTAGCTTTATATTAGTCACTCTTAAGCTAGAAATATTTATCTATACTTAATTTCCCTTCTTCATCAAACTGGAAACAATCGAAGAGCTGGTCTCTCTGAAAAAATTAAAAAGTCTCTTTATATTAAATAATTCAATCAAAAGCTTGAAGGGAATAGAAACATTGACCTCGCTTGAACAATTATATGCGCAGGAAAATCCAAATGGGAAAAAATTAATTATCAATGCACCTGCAAACAGTAAAGATCATAAATATGTTCAATCCATCAACCTGAATGGTCAACCAATCAACAAAAACTGGATTGGGCACAAAGAATTATTACAAGGCGGACAAATAAATTGGATTATGGGTAAGGAACCAAACAAGAAAAGAGGAGTGAATAAATCAGCTTATCCGTATTCGTTTTCAGATGAATATCCGGAGCTGGCGAAGTAGGTTGAGATTAATCATTTTAAATAGTGAAACAAGTACTTTTTTAGAGATTTATTCACAGTAATAAAATTGTGTATCAATTAAACCTGAAAGAATTTCATTGATTTTTTTATCAATAATTAGAAAAAAACAGAAGAAATAATGCTGTAAACCACCACATTCCATTACATTTGGTTATCCATTGGCAAAAATCATGGTGGATATGTACATAATTTAAGGTAATTGCTGATCGCAAACATTTAATTTATGAATAAACTTTACATTGTTCTATTTCTGTTCTTTCTAAATCCCCATTTAATAAATGCGCAAAGTAGTTTAAATGTTTCCGGAAAATGTATTAACGGAACAATTACATTACCTTCTATTGACAGTGTTAACGGTAAAATTGCCTACCAGGGAAACGGCACAGTGCTTGGATTTCCTGATATAACTGTAAGTGTATATTGGCTACCTGCTCCTGATAATTTATGGGTGCTTGATTTTGATGGGCAACCCTACTTTGCAAGCTCCTGCAATTCGACTCTTCCTCCCGGCTCGTCAAATACCCCGTGTCCGTGGACTGAAGTGTCCGGCACCACATGCACGGGATCATCACTCACAATTACCGGCAATGTAGCCCTCCCGGTGACTTTCATAAATTTTACTGCCCAAAATATAAATGGAAAGGCATTGTTATCCTGGAAAACCTCTGCTGAAATAAACAATAAAGGATTTGAAATCCAAAGAAGTAAAGACGGTATAAACTGGAGTAGCATTGGCTTTGTGGAGGGGAAGGGAAATTCATCCATAGAAAACAGCTACCATTTTAATGATGTCACACCTTTTCCTGCAAATAATTTTTACCGGTTAGTTCAATATGATTTTAATGGCCGGTTCTCCATATCAGAAGTGGTAAACGTGGAAATACCTAAAGGGCGTTATTATTCTTTAGGCAATAACCCGGGAAAGGGTATTTATAGATTAGATATACGCTCTGCAGATGATGTTAAAATTTCTGTAGAAGATTTGATGGGAAGAAGAATTATTCTGAAAAAATTACAACGGGGAGTTCATCAATTAGATATTCGCAATCATGCTCCAGGAACGTATTTGCTACGGCTTTCGATAGGAAATCAAACATTCACAGAGAAGCTAATTAAAAACTAAACCCAAACCGATGCATCTTCCTAAATCCACCAGGCGTACATTTTTGTCTACCATGGCTATCTTTTCTGCAGGTGCTGCTTTTGGATCATTACCCGCAATAATTTTTTCTGAAAAAGAAACAGCAAATCTTGAAAAAGAATGGGAAACATTTTATAAACTGCTACAAGGCATACCTCAGGGCATTCCTCAGAATGAAGAATTAAACCAAAGTTATTTGCAGTGTAAAGGTCACAGTTATAAACAGGGAAAGGCCATTTATTTTGATAAGGAAGGCCTCCTTGCGATACCAACATGGATTTTTTGGGAAAATCAACAGCAAAAGCCATCGGACGTTTATATCACCTTTTATATAAAAATGGAAAACTCCTTAGAAAAGGTGGCTACTTACAACCGGTATGAATTGAATGCCATTTATAAAACACAGGAAAAGATGAACGGTCTCAATTTTATTAGGAATAAAACCTCTGAAAAATTTACCGTTAAAACACTTATTAAGAACCGGTCAAACAATCAGCATATCCGATATACGAAAGAGAAAGAAGTGGTATTTGAAGACAATATTATTTATAACAGTTAAAACTTATTATTATGGATCCTTTATTAGGAATGATAGCCATTTTTGGATTTAATTTTGCTCCACGAGGATGGGCATTATGTGCTGGTCAGATTTTGCCTATTTCTCAAAATACGGCACTATTTTCTCTCCTGGGTACAATGTATGGGGGTGACGGACGAACAACATTTGCACTGCCGGATTTGAGAGGCCGTGTTCCAATAGGAATGGGATTGGGCAATGGCTTATCGGATGTTCTTATTGGTGAATTTATCGGCTCAGAAAACAAGACAATACTAACGTCAAATTTACCTTCACATACACACAATTTGATGGCGGTTTCAGATGCCGGGGATCAATCAATTCCTACCGGAGCTTTTTTAGCAAACACAGGCACTCTCGACAGGGAGTACAAAACATCCGGATCCGCAGTGCAAATGAATCAGCAGGCAATTGGTCTCACAGGTGGTGGTCAACCTATTAAT
>JBDSBN010000427.1:0-3469 GCA_039921585.1 Ginsengibacter sp.
GATTATGAGTCAGGTGCTCTAACCAACTGAGCTATAGGCCCGAAAATTACCCGAAAGTAATTTTTTTAAGGATTGCAAAAATAGAAAATTTCCCTTAGTCACAAGAATTAATTTTCTTTGGCTATGAAAAATATTGAAAATATTATTTTTGACCTGGGTGGGGTGATATTGGATATCGATTACAACCTTACCAGGAAAGGGTTTGAAGACCTCGGAGTAAAACAATTTGATGAAATGTATTCACAGGCGAATGCAAATCAATTGTTCCAAAAACTGGAAACCGGCCATGTTTCAAATGAAGAATTCTTTCAAGAACTTGAAAGATCAACGAATTTGGGTTTGACACCTCATCAAATGAGAACTGCCTGGGATGCAATGCTTTTGGATTTTAGAGAGAGTAGTTTAGAGTTCTTATCTGAAATAAAAACCAAATACAATTTGTACCTGTTCAGCAATACAAATTTTATCCATATGGAGGCTTTTCACAAGATTTATCATCAGAAAGAAAGAGAACATCCATTCAATGATTACTTTAAAGTTCCATTTTACTCCTGCGAAATAGGTTTTCGTAAACCCGATCAGGAATCATATAAATGGATTTTGAATCATCTGAGAATAGAAGCAGATAAAACGCTGTTTATTGATGACTCTATTCAAAATATAGAGGCGGCAAAAGAAGTTGGGATGCAAACAATTTATTTTGAAAAAGGAATGCGGATAGAGAACCTGAATTTATAAAAGTCAGGGAGCCGTTAAACAAAATCCATTAACCCATATTTTTTTCCCAGGATGAATCGATCATCTGCTCCCAGCCATTTATTTAAAATGGTCGCATACACATTTTTAAAATCTACTGTAAATGTCAGATCTCCATCAGTCAAATTTTTCAAATCAGGCAACTCATTAATAAATCCTTTTTGCTTTAATCCACCACCGATTAGAAACATATTATTCGCTGTACCATGATCCGTGCCACCACTGGCGTTTTGAGCAACCCGGCGACCAAATTCACTAAAAGTCATGATTGCCACATCTTCAAAGCGATGATTGCTTTTCAGATCTTTAACAAATGAAGTCATTGCATCATTCAATTGAGAAAATAATCTTGCCTGTTGGTTTTCCTGGTTTATGTGCGTATCAAAACTACCAAGACTAACATAATATACTTTTGTATTGATATCACTTTTGATGAGAGAAGAAATTGTTTTGAAATTTTTACCTAATTCTGTTGCCGGATAAGATTGAGTAGAAATATGTTTGCCGCTTTGTTCATAAATATATCCGGCACTTCTCATTGTATCACTCAGAGTTTTATACAGATATTCTGCTGTGGCTTCTTCATGTATATGCTCATGAGAAGAACTGATTTGTTTTAGAAAACGATCGTTGCTTAATTGATATAGTTTTTTCGCATCCTTAAGCGCTAATCCTTTTTGCTGGTTTCCCTTCATTGCAAGGCTCAAAACATCATCAATTTCCAGCGCCTGCACAGGCATATCGCATCCCTTGCATTGAGCATCCAAATATCTCCCAAGCCATCCGGTATGCACATATTCATTGCTATCACTGGCACTCTGCCAAATATCCATACTTCTGAAATGTGAGCGATCCGGATTAGGATACCCTACATTATTCAGAATACTTAAATTTCCTTCATCATACAAAGTTTTAAAAAACGGAAGGGATGGATGTATTCCTGCTTCATCTGTTAATCCAAGAGCCTTTTCTTTTTTAATGCCCAGTCCGGGTCGCGACCGGTAATAAATGTCATTTCGGATTGGAATAATCGTATTTAATCCGTCGTTACCTCCGCTAAATTGAAGAACCACCAACACCTTATTTCCTGGAGGTACTAAGGCGTTTCTCTCAAATGCCTTTAAAAATTTAGGCATCATCAAAGAAGCGGTGGCGAGAGAGCCGATCTGTAAAAATTGTTTCCTTTTGAATAACATCGTTCGTTGATTAAAAGTGATTGATGGTGTGTTTCTGGCCTCTTCTTTCCTCCAAATAAATGTCTATGGGACTCAACAAAGTTGATAATCCGGTGTACTCATCAACTGTACTAATGCTGTTTTTATATATGACTCCCTGGATTGCTCATCGATATATCTTGAAAGCACCTGGAAGGGAATATTGCTTTTGGATTGCAATACAATTTTGCTCAGTTTTTCCAGGAGTTCAACACGAGGTACTCCCTCAAATACGTTCAATACCGCCGGCCAGTCTATTTTATTTTGAGACATTGGTTGTTTGTTTTTTTCAGACACAGTCTGTCCCATCATAACATCATCATCATCTTTGGGCTTGATCGAAAACTCATCCGCATTGGTCAGTATCCGGGCCAGCCGAAGTCGCAACATCAAAGTGCTGCTATCGATCCAACTTGTACCTCCCGGCCACCCGGCGACGTTCGGCGGATAAAACAATACCTGTCCGAGTACCTTTTCATAATTTAATTGTGATTCGGGCTTTTCCATATCCATTGGAATTAATCGACGGATACCTACAATAAGTTCCACAGGGGATTTGATCTTGTTTCCAATATTTTCTTTTTGATAAAACCAATCAGATGTGAAAATATATCCCAGCAATTTTTGGATATCATAATTATCCCGATAAAACAATTCCGATAATGCAGAAACGATTTTCGGATTTATCTGATCATTCACGAAAAAACGAAAGATCTTTTCCACTATAAATCTGGCGGTTTCTTTTTGTTCCAAAATAATATCAATGATATCATCTCCATCAAAACTTCCTGTTCTGCCAAGAAAGGTTTTCATTCCCGCATCATGTTGATTTTTGCGAAATATAAATTCTCCCCGGGCATTTGTTGCCCAACCGGTAAAAGCACGGGCTGCTTCTTTTACATCCTTCTCTGTATAAATTCCTCTACCCATGGTGAATAACTCCATCACCTCGCGGGCAAAATTTTCATTCGGATGCTCTTTTTTATTTTGCTGATTATTCAGGAATAAAATCATCGCAGGACTCTTACTAACGGCTCTCAATAATGTACCGAAATTGCCCAGAGCATTTGTGCGTATCTCATGAAGCATTTGTTGCTGAAAATAAATATTAATGACCCGGCAGGCAAAATGTCCGTGCCAGAAGAGGCTCACCTTTTCTCTTAGTTGGGCTTCGCTATTGATCATTTGGTTTAGCCAGGAAATATTCAAACCTCTTAGATCCAGTGCAGATTGTCGGCGGTTTTGACGAGCTTGTTCCTGCTTCTTCTCCATGCTCACCACTTCCTGCACCCCTTTTACAAGGCCGTCAACCGAGTTGGTAGCCACATTAATATAGAATGGTTTTTTTGAAGATGTTTTAAGTAAAAGATTCCACAGATCAGCCGGTGAAACTTTCTCCAATTGATTTGCATTTTCTGCCATAGGACCAAAGGCAGCGCGCCAAAGAAGATGCTGATTTTTTAATCGGTTCGTTGAGAGCATAAATAAATTTGTGCTTT
>JBDSBN010000428.1:0-8982 GCA_039921585.1 Ginsengibacter sp.
TCAATGAATTGAAATCGGTAAATCCTGAGTTTGCATAAACCTCTTGAGTTAGTTTGGCTACATCAGGACGATTCAATACATCTGGTTTGAATTGTCCCGGAATTTTTTCTGCATATAGTGCGATCAATGTTTCAAATATCTCCCTATCTACCTTTGCACTATAATTTTTGTATTGCCCTTGCATGGAGTTGATCAGATTATCTCTTCTATCCTTGAAAGATTGTGCACCTCTGCTTTTATATAGATTCACTAACTGATACACTTGAAAGGCATTTTTCATCAGTTCCACATTACGCAAAACTGTTTCCTGGAAATATTCCCTTGCCATTGCATACGGTTCAATTTCTGAATAATACGTTTCAAATTGAGGCAAAAGATGCCCGTACTCTTGTTGTTTTCCTTTCGAATTTATTTGCTTTACAAGTTCCTGTTCCTGTTTTCTTTTAATCTCTATCGCATTGGATTTTTTTAAGCCAAGTGTTTCCCCTTTCCACTTTTTCCAATAGTTGGCAATGCTGGCAAACTTAGAAGCATATTGAATTTTAATTTGCTGATCGGCACGCATATATTTATCCATAACTGCCAGGGCCTGATCGCGAATAGCAATGCGAGCCGGATTGAGTGTATGGACAATTTGATCTATTGCAACTGCAGGAAGATATTCATCCGTAGTGCCCGGAAAACCAAAAACCAGTGTAAAATCGCCTTCAGCTACTCCATCGAGGGAGATAGGCAAATAGTGTTTTGGAGTAAACGGGACATTATCTTTAGAGTATTCTGCAGGCCGGTTGTTTTTATCTGCATAAACTCTGAAAAGTGCGAAATCACCGGTGTGACGTGGCCACACCCAATTATCTGTGTCACTTCCGAACTTTCCAATAGAGGAAGGCGGAGCGCCAACCAATCTGATATCTTTAAACGTTTCAACAACAAAAAGCATGTATTGATTTCCCTCATAGAAAGCTCTTATACGTACTTCCTGCCACGTCTCTTTTTTATAGGTTTTATTGATGTCGGAAATATTTTTTTCTATCATACTTTTCCGATCTGTTTCAGAGGTGCCCGATGTAATCCCTTTAAGAATCATATCAGTTACATCCTCTATTTTTATGATGATAGTGGCAGTGACTCCGGGATTGGGTAATTCATCATTTAGTTTCATTGCCCAGAAACCTTTTTCCAAAAAATCATTTTCCAGGGAGGAAAGATTTTGTATTTGTGAATATCCGCAATGGTGATTCGTTAGCAATAAACCTTTGTCTGAAATAAATTCTGAAGTGCAACCACCATTGAAATGTACGATCGCATCCTTTAGACTGGATTTGTTTACGTCGTAAATATCTTTGGCGGATATTTTCATTCCCAGATTTTTCATTTCGGTTTCGTTCATACCATCCAAAAGTGATGGTATCCACATTCCTCCTTGCTGGGCAAAAACCGGAACGGAGATAAAAAGAAGAAGAAAACGCAATAATTTCATAATAGAGACTTTTTTTAGGGTCAATTTTTTAAATAAAAATTCAACAATGACTAAAATATAATTTTGTCGCACGAAGGTAGAATTTCTTGCTTAAACAAATGTTGCGTGCTTCTTGGTATGAATTCTTTGATTCTAGGCATAAATAACCAACGGAAGGGACTTGAGATCAGATAAATGGCAATTGCCTGATATCTGTTTTTATCCCGGGATAAAAATCTCTTCCGGCTTTTATATGCATGCCCATCGTGGATATATATTCCGGACTAACTCCTTCAACTGTAATCAGTATCTGTTTCTGTGGATCCTTCCCGGGCCAGCAATAATCACCGGTATTGCTTTCTAGATTCAATATCTGGCTATTGCTAAGACTGGCATTCTCTGCTATCCCGCCTTTGATCAATAAGTCTCTGATTGCATTGAAATTTTGCTTTGTTTTACCCTGGGCTGTCATGTAGAGCAGATTGTGCCGGTCATATCCCAGGTCTCGATCTTTTACATGATTGATTTGTTGGTAAATTAAAATAGTACTAATGATCAAAATAATCGAAATGGAAAACTGGATCACGACCAATCCTTTCGGGATAAAATTTGCGCTGCCACTATTTTTTATTTTTAATCCCTTAAGGACCATGATGGGATTAAAAGAAGAGAGATAGAATGCCGGATAACTTCCTGCAATCAATCCACAAATTAAAGCGATCAGGATTAACCCGCCTGAATGTACCGGGTTTAGAAGATTGAGGAAGACCTGTTTTTCAACCAATGAATTAAAAGCAGGCAGGGAAACATTAATAATTAAAACAGCCAACAGTGCTGAAATAAATGCCATGATTAAAGATTCCCCGATAAACTGCCTGATGAGCTTTCCCTTACCCGCACCCAACACTCTGCGTGCGCCTACTTCTTTTGCACGCTGTTCGGACGGGCTGTTGACAGATTCATAAAATTGATGCAGGCTATGATCAATATGATCCAGGCAATCAGACTCAAAAGATTGACATATTTAATGCGGCCTTGAATTTCTTTCCCATTTTCAAAACTATCGTAAAGGCGCCAGCGACTCATGTTGTAAATTTCAAATTTGGCGATCAGGTCGATGGATTTAGAATCTAAATAATTGTGTAGCTTTTTGTTGATGGCCGCTATATCTGCATTAGGTTGGGTTTCTACATAAGTGATCAGGCCATTTGCTCCCCAATTAACCAACCATTCCTTCTTATTTTCAAAAACAGTAAAGGGTGCAAGCCAGGTAAAATTAAAGGATACATTTTCAGGAAGATCTTCAAATACCCCATCAGTCACATAATCCTGACCATTATTCATTTTTAGCGTTTTTCCAAATACATCTGTCGAATTGAAGAACCGCCTGGCCATCTTTTCTGAAATTAGTAAGGAATGCAATTGTGAAAATGGACTCCCTGCGCTGCATGATAAAAATTTAAGCTGAAACATCCCAAGGAAAGTTGAATCCACAAACATCCCGCGCTCATAAATGTTTTTATCATTTACAGCAAATAATGCCTGACTGCCCCAAGTGGTGCGTGCTGTATTTTTGATTCCGGGAATTTCATTTTTAATTCCGGCAGCCAAAGGGCCCGGCGTCGCATCAAAGGTATAGGTCGTACCATCATAGGTTTGATGGTCTTTTATCTTGTATAAATTTTCTTCGTTGCTGAAATAATCATTTTAGTTTACTTCATCTTCAATCCATAAGAAAATGAGGGCAGCACAGGTAATGCCTATTGCCAAACCGAAAATATTCAGAAAGGTATATCCTTTGTTTTTCCAAAGGTTTCTTAGGGTCGTTTTTATGTAATTTCTGAACATTTTTATTAATTAAGAGTATTCGTATCTTTAGGAAATCAATTATTTTTTATGCCAGTTATAAAAACAATTAAGATTAGAAAAAAGTTAGATTCCGACACCATCAAACTTGGCAAGGAAGCAAAACCAATGTTGGGAAAAAACGTTGAGATTACTATCCGGGAAGTTGCAGAACCGAAACCTGTAAAAAGGAATTGGAGCTTTTTGGGAAGCGTTAATCTTGGAGGAGAACTTGACCATGTTAACATCCGTGATTTTGCTCATGATGATTGATTTAATAATTGACACTAATGTATTAATCTATGCCTTGGATGAAAAATCCATGTATAATCAGATTGCTCAAGAAATACTATTGAATTCTAATCATAATCTATTTATAACTTCAAAGAACATCAGTGAGTTTTTTGCGGTGACTTCCAAATAGAAAATCGCTACTGAAATTTGTTTAGATAAATATTTTCAAATTAAAACTGTTTCAACTATTTTATTTCCATCAGAAAGTAGTCTTTTAATATTTGAAAATCTTATCAGAGACTATCACCCCAAAGGAAACCAGATATATGACATTGAAATAGTTTCCATTATGCTTGCGAACGATATCTCCCATATCGCTACTTTCAATAAAAAGGACTTTGTCCATATCTCCGAAATCGAAATTCTGGAATTACCTATTGCCTGATACCTATTGCCTATTATCTTCCCTACACCAATATATTCTCCGTAACTGTTTGCCCATCCAACATCCGGATAATCCGATGACTATACTTTGCATCATACTCACTATGTGTTACCATAATAATGGTTGTTCCCTGTTCATTCAGGTCCGTCAGCATTTCCATCACTTCATTTCCGTTCGTGGAATCCAGGTTTCCCGTAGGCTCATCCGCCAGGATTAATTTCGGCTTATTGACCACTGCTCTTGCCACGGCTACACGTTGTTGTTGTCCACCGGATAATTGTTGAGGATAGTGATTCCGCCGGTGCATGATCTGCACTTTATTCAGGACTTCTTCTACCCGCTGTTTTCTTTCATCAGATTTTACACCCAAATAAATCAGCGGTAATTCCACATTTTCAAACACCGTCAATTCATCAATCAGGTTAAAACTCTGAAACACAAAACCAATATTTTTCTTCCTCAAATCTGCCCGCTTACGTTCATTAAAATGGGCTACTTTTATCTCATTGAATAAAAAACTGCCACTATCCGGATTATCTAATAATCCGAGGATATTCAGCAGCGTTGATTTTCCGCAACCGGACGGTCCCATAACGGCGACAAATTCTCCTGTCTTTACAGTAAAAGAAAGTTTGTTCAGCGCTACGGTTTCAACTTCTTCCGTGCGATAGATTTTTTCGAGGTTGGTGATTTTAATCATGATGAAGCTTTGAGCTTTGAGCTTTGAGCCATGAGCCATGAGCTATGAGTGTCACTTCCCGATTTAGGTTGACATATTGTAAAACATAAAAACAAACAATATGAAGACAAAAGAGCAGAAAACAACCATTCGGTATAGTTATAGCTTCAAACAAATGATTGTTAAGGAGGTCGAATCAGGAAGTACCTTTGATAATACCAGAAAAAAATACGACATAAAGGGTGACCCATTTTGTAAAATACACTTCCGTGCGAATGTAGGGTAAAAGGAAGCCTCTCCATGATTTGCAGACTATTATTGTTGCTCCACCTTATATCCGAATATTCAACCGTATATCATCATCGTTATCGAAATTTTACTTTCATTCGAATGGTATATCTACGATGCAGGCAGTATTTGCTGTAAATTAATAATCAGGCAAAACTGCTCTTGTGAAATTTGAGGAGCTGTATATCTTTGTATCAGAAGTTGGTTGATGTTCAATAAACATTAATCTTATATCCAAATCCATTGAAAATAACTAATATCCTTTAATCCTTTGAAAGTTCTGAGGAATAAAAGCCAAAAGATCTGATATCAGTCAACTTCTATTTTTATAATTCCATTTGAAAACCATAAAGATTATCCCCAAAGAAAACAGGCTCGAAAGAGTCAAGATTTTAATCCTGAAAAACCGCACCACAGGATAAAATGATTAAAACTTTCACTCTTAAAAGTGGAAGTTTTTTTTTTGAAGCTACTATTAATAAAAGAGAATTTGTGTAAAAGAAATTTGCTTTTACATTCTAAAAACCACAACGGAATGGGATAGGTAATTTTTAGAAACTATCTGTTTTACCTTTATTTGATTCCCCACCCCCATTTTAAGAAAGTAGGAAATGCTCTTGCCCAGGTAGCTACATCATGTCGGCCATCAGGTAGTTCGAGATATTGAATATCTGATTGAGGATTATACCCTTTTTTTACCAATTCATCTATAACTGCAAGTGTGTCATCAATGGAATCAATGATACCATTATTATTTCTGTCGGCAATCTCATCCAGAGTACCGGTTGAAAAAAAGAATTTGAGCCAAGGGGCAAATAGTCCATATCTAATTTCATTATGAATAATGCGATGACTGTCTTCACAGAAATCAGGAGAGTCCTGACAGACAGTACGCCACCACAATGCTCCGCTAAAAACTCCCACTTTGGAAAATTCATTGGCATGATTCCAAACCATATCCAAAGCAGTTAATCCTCCTAAAGAAAACCCGCAAAAGGATTTTTCTTTGAAGGACCGAATATTCAATTCTCTTCGTATAAAGGGAAGCAATTCATCAAGAATAAAAAGGTTATACTGTATTGCTTTTGAGCCCAAACCATTATAGTTGAGTGCCCCCATTGTTCCATATTCATTTTTTCTGTCGGGTCCGCAATGTATGCCTACACAAATGATGGGGGAAATGCTGTCACACAATTTGTCTAAAATTTTTTGAAAATTCATGGTTATTAAATCCTGTCCATCATTAATTAATAGCAGACTGACTTCGTTTGCATGAAATGATTTTCCCGGAGGGAAATAAAAATCAATAATTACATTGCGTTTAAGAAATTCAGAAGGTAATATGTGCGAGTCAATAATTGTAGTCAAGGATAGTGGTTTTGGATTTAATGATCAAAAATAAGATAAATAGAATCATTTTTAAGAGTAATCGACAATTAAAGAAATTGATTCTTTAATCAGAATCTTGTAACAAGATTGTTCTACAATAAAACGAGAAATCTATTTTAGAAAAAAAGAAAGGAATCAATAAAAAGACTGAATTTAAGGTGCCTGAAAAAATTACTTTAAAGAATAATTTTTTATACAAACAATCTAAAATATATTTAAGCACCACTAATGGCTAATAGCAAATCATTTATCTTTAGGAACAGTTTCATCAGGCAATGCGAAATCAAAACAATAAAAAAAGAACAACATGAAAAAAATAGGAATATTATACGGCAGAGAAAGAAGTTTCCCCGACGCATTTATTGAAAGAGTGAATAGTAAAGGAGTAGAGGGTATAACGGCTGAATCAGTTCATATAGATAAAGTGATGCAAGGTGATCACAGCGGATATTCAGTGATAATAGATCGAATTTCACAGGATGTACCATTTTATAGGGCGTTCTTAAAAAATGCCGCTCTAACTGGAACAGCTGTTATTAATAATCCCTTTTGGTGTAGTGCAGATGAAAAGTTTTTTAATAACTGCCTGATGACAAAAATCGATGTACCTGTGCCCAAAACGGTTATCATTCCATCTAGTTCAATGCCGCCTGATACGTCCGATCAATCCTTTTCAAATCTTGCCTATCCGTTGGATTGGGAAAATATATTTAATTACATCGGATTCCCAGCTTATATGAAACCTCACGCAGGCGGAGGTTGGAAAAGCGTTTACAGGGTAAATAATGTAGATGATTTTTTTACAAAACATGGAGAAACCGGCGAATTGATCATGATGCTCCAGGAGGAAATTGTTTTTGATGAATACTACCGTTGCTATTGCATAGGCGGTAAGGATGTACGTATTATGTCTTACGAACCACGTAATCCGCACCATTTGCGGTATTCGGCCGATTTTAAACCGGATCAAAAAAGACTTGATGAAATGACGGATATTGTCTTGCGTATTTGTAAATACCTGGGCTATGATTTTAATACAGTAGAACTTGCTATCCGCGATGGAGTGCCTTATGCGATTGATTTTTGCAATCCGGCTCCGGATGCAGAAATAACCAGTGTTGGTCAGGAGAATTTTGACTGGGTGGTAGAATCTGCGGCAAATTTTGCAATAGAAAGAGCTCTTGCACAAGAAGATGGAGTAGATAATCTGACCTGGGGGGAATTCGTGATTCGCAGTACACAGCGAAAGAAGATGTATGAATAATATCAATTGGGTAATTGATTTTCTGCGCTTAATTTTATTAAATAAATTTCCGATCATCTTACCTGAATAAAATGATTTATAGATTTTAATTAAAGACTTAACGAACTACTTATGGCATCTATTTCTTATAAAAGTTTCACAATTGGCATTGAAGAGGAATATATGGTTTTGGACCCTGAAACCAGGGAATTAAAAAGTCATGAACAAAAAATTGTTCAGGAAGGTGAAAAAGTGATTAAGGATAAAGTAAAAGCTGAAATGCACCAGGCGGTCGTAGAGGTAGGCACAGATATCTGTAATAATATCGATGAAGCATTTATGGATGTAGTGGCGCTCCGCCAAACCATTAGCAATATTGCCGGTGATTTAGGCTTTCATTTAGGAGCCTCCGGAACACATCCCTTTAGTCATTGGGAAAGCCAGTTAATAACAGACCACATCCGTTATAGTGATATCATTAAAGAATTGCAGGAAGCAGCGCGAAGTAATTTAATTTTTGGGTTGCATGTGCATGTAGGCATGGAAAGCCGTGAAATGGCAATTCATATTGCAAACACTGCCCGATACTTTTTACCGCACGTGTATGCTTTGAGTACAAATTCACCCTTTTGGGAAGGAAGACAAACCGGTTACAAATCATTTAGAACAAAAGTTTTTGATAAATTTCCGCGCACAGGAATTCCCGATTATTTCGATAGTATTGAAACCTATGATAATTATATCAAATTATTAATCAAAACAAATTGTATCGATAATGCTAAAAAAATCTGGTGGGATCTAAGGGTGCATCCATTTTTTGATACGGTAGAATTTAGAATATGTGATGTTCCAATGACCGTTCAGGAAACAATCACTATTGCCGCATTATTTCAGGGTATTTGTGCAAAGATTTATAAGTTGCGTTCGCAAAATTTAAATTTCATGATTTACCCGCGCATGTTAATTAATGAAAACAAGTGGCGTGCAGGAAGGTATGGTATTGAAGGCAGCATGATTGATTTTGGAAAAGAAATGGAAGTAAATACGCGGGTTCTTATCTATGAATTACTTGACTTTATAGATGATGTAACCGGACCATTAGGTATAAAGCATGCGGTAAGTCATGTGCACAAAATGCTTGAAATGGGTACAGGAGCCGACCGGCAATTAGAGGTATACAATCAAAGAAACAACCTGGTAGATGTTGTTGATTATATTCACTCTCAGTTTTTAGATGGGATTTAAGCCTGGTTAAATACTGCCTATTTAAATTGGTATAATACTGAAAAATGGTTGGTAAAATCCTTTGTAATATATAATGGGCAAGGGTTAGAAAGAAGTTTAGTGAAAGCCGTTTCACTAAACTTTTTTTGTATAATGAAAAATCAAAAAAAAACGCT
>JBDSBN010000429.1:0-7371 GCA_039921585.1 Ginsengibacter sp.
ACATTAATGCCATTTTCTTTCTGATTTAATGCTTGTCCGGGTCCCTGAACACCATAGCCAATAACAGCTACTACTTCATCTTTTAAAACTTCCTGGGCTTTCGATAAAGGAAATTCTTCCCGGGTTACTACATTTTCTAATGTTCCTGCAAAATTTAATGTTGCCATTTTTTTATTTGATTTTTATTGTTTTAATTATTCGTGTTAGAAATAAATCTGGTTTTCTTTTATGAAAATCTTGTTTTCACTCCGAATCAATACTCTGATGTGTAGTGTCCACGCATGTTCAATACAAAACCAGTAAGAATGATGTCGTTTATTTTTTAATCTTCATTTGCTGTAAGCTTCGTGCTTTCAACCTCTATTAATTTATCAATTTGCTGCTGCACTTTATAAGCCATGTCATGAGTTGTGTTCAAAATAAAACTTGCAGCTCCTTTATAAATATTCTCCTGAAACTCAAAAGCAGTGAGGCTTTTAATGCGAACTCTTCTTCTATTGCAGATGTTAATCATGCGGTTTAAAATATTAAAACCATTGTCAGAAAAAACATCCAAAGTGAAATCTTTATTCATTTGTATCATATTATTAACAATTGTGTATTTAAAAATTACGGTTTAGGTGCTTCCAAAATAATTTCGCTAACACTGGCTCCTGTTGGAATCATAGGAAATACATTATCCTCTTTTTCTACTTTTACCTCCAGGAAATAAGGTCCATCGTGATTCATCATTTCTTCGAGAGAGCTGGTAAGATCTTTTCTATCCGTTACCTTTTTAGCTTTAATACCGTACGCTTCACTTATTTTAATGAAATCAGGATTGATCATTTCTGTAAAAGAATACCTGCTTTGGAAAAACATTTGTTGCCATTGCCGAACCATTCCTAAAAACTCGTTATTTAAAACAACAATTTTTACAGGAATTTTATATTGAAAAATAGTGCCTAATTCCTGAAGAGTCATTTGAAATCCGCCATCACCAATTATAGCAATAACTTCTCTGCCGGGTATGCCTGTCTTGGCCCCCATTGCTGCCGGAAGTGCAAATCCCATAGTACCTGCACCACCTGATGTGACATTAGAGCGCGGATCTTTAAATTCATAATACCTCGAAGCGACCATTTGATGCTGACCTACATCCGTTACAATGATAGATTCACCATTCGTTACTTTATTAAGCTGATAAATCACTTCAGCCATTTTTATTTCATTATTCTCATTCTGGCAGTCTTTCTGTATGATTTTATCATGTTCTTCCTGACGTAATGAATTAAAACTTTCAATCCATTCAGCATGATTTCCTTTTTGAATTTGTGCAGTTAACAACGGAAGTACTTCTTTCACATTTCCATGTATCCCCACATCTGCCTGAATAATTTTGTTTATTTCCGCTTTGTCTATATCGATATGTATAATTTTAGCCTGCTTTGCATAGCGGCTAACGTCACCGGTTACCCGATCATCAAATCTCATTCCTACTGCAATCAGGAGGTCACATTCATTTGTTTTGATATTTGGTGCATAGTTTCCATGCATACCCAAATAACCAACCTGCAATGGATGATCTGTAGGCATACATGACAATCCAAGAAGAGTTAAGGCTACGGGTATATTTCCTTTTTCAGCGAATTCTATTAATTCTTTAGTTGCGCCACCTAATGTAACTCCCTGACCAGCGAGGATATATGGTTTCTTAGCTGAATTAATTAATAGGGCAGCGTCTTCAATTTTTGTATGGTCAAGCTTTGGAACAGGATTATAGGTTCTTATTTCTGAAACTTTTTCATAATCAAAAACAGTTTGTGCAAACTGTGCATCCTTTGTAATATCCACGACTACGGGTCCTGGTCTTCCGCTTTGTGCTATGTAAAATGCTTTAGCAATGGTTTTGCAAATATCTTCTGCCCGGGTGATTTGTACATTCCATTTGGTAACAGGAACAGTAATATTCATTACATCGATTTCCTGGAAAGCATCTGTTCCTAATAAATGCGAAGCTACCTGACCTGTAATACAAACCAGTGGCGTACTATCTATCATTGCATCAGCTATGCCTGTTACAAGATTGGTAGCTCCCGGACCGGATGTTGCAAATACAACCCCTGCTTTTCCTGTAACACGCGCGTATCCTTGCGCTGCGTGTACTGCGCCTTGTTCGTGCCGGACCAGATAATGGTTTATTTTGTCGGCATAATTATATAACGCATCATAGATTGGCATAATAGCACCGCCCGGATAACCAAAAATTGAATCGACATTTTCTGCCAGCAATGTTTGGATGACTGCATCCGAGCCTGACATCATTTGTCCTTTGGTTATTTCAGAGGGGTCTTTGGTCGTTTGTTGATTTGTCGCTACCATAATATTTATCGTTTGTAATTAAAATGTTTTTATTAAAATTCATCTGTCACACATCCTTGCGCAGCATTGCTGACACTTTTTGCATATTTGAGAAGTACACCTTTGGTGACCTTTAATTCCGGTTGTTTCCAGTTTTCTTTTCTTCGTGAAATTTCCTCTTCTTCTACATGCAGGATGAGTTTATTATCTACTGCATCTATTTCTATAACGTCATTGTCCTGAACAAGGCCTATTAATCCACCTTCCCAGGATTCCGGAGTGATATGTCCTACTACAAAACCATGCGTTCCTCCACTAAATCGTCCATCTGTAATCAGGGCAACGCTTTTTCCTAATCCTGCACCAATGATTGCTGAGGTGGGTTTGAGCATTTCAGGCATTCCGGGAGCACCTTTTGGGCCTACATTTTTGATGACCACCACATCGCCGGCTTTTATTTTTTGGCTGTTTATACCTTTAATTAATTCATGTTCGCCATCAAATACTCTGGCAGGTCCGGTAAATTTCTCCCCTTCCTGGCCGCTTATCTTTGCTACACTTCCTCCCTCTGCAAGGTTGCCATAAAGGATTTGAAGATGTCCTGTTTGTTTGAGTGGGTTGGAGATTGGCCGAATAATTTGTTGTTCCTCGAAATTCAGGTCGGGAACATTTTCCAGGTTTTGTGCTAACGTGTATCCGGTGGCGGTCAGGCAATCACCATGAAGTAAATTTTCCTTTAATAAATATTTCATAACAGCAGGAATTCCTCCATATTTATGAAGATCCTGCATCAGATATTTTCCGCTGGGCTTAAAATCTGCCAGTACAGGAACTTTATCACTGATCATTTGAAAGTCATCCTGGGTTAAAGGTACATCCACACTTTTGGCCATAGCTATAAGGTGTAATACTGCATTGGTAGATCCTCCGAGTACCATGATCACCGTAACCGCATTTTCAAATGCTTTTCTGGTCATGATATCTCTGGGCTTGATATCTTTCTCCAATAGATTTAAAATAGCTTTTCCGGCTTCATCGCATTCTTTTTTCTTATCCTCACTTAAAGCAGGATTAGAAGAAGAGTATGGAAGGCTCATTCCCAATGCTTCTATTGCCGCAGCCATAGTATTTGCAGTGTACATTCCTCCGCAGGCACCTGCACCAGGACATGCATTTCTGATGATCCCTTTGAAATCTTCGGGAGTTATATCCCCGGCAATTTTATGACCCAATGCTTCAAAAGCAGAAACAATATTCAAGTCTTCTCCTTTATAATGTCCGGCTGCGATCGTACCTCCGTACACCATAATTGCCGGACGATTCAAACGACCCATTGCGATTATTGACCCGGGCATATTTTTATCACATCCTGGCAGAGCGATGAGGGCATCATAATATTGAGCGCCACAAACAGTTTCTATTGAATCTGCAATTACATCCCGACTTACAAGGGAATAACGCATTCCATCCGTGCCATTGCTCATTCCATCACTAACCCCAATCGTATTAAAAATCAAGCCGACCATGTTGCTTTCCCAAACCCCTTTTTTAACGAATTGAGCCAAATCATTTAAGTGCATATTACAAGTGTTTCCATCATAGCCCATGCTCACTATTCCAACTTGTGGTTTATGTAAATCTTCATCTGTAAGTCCGATACCGTAAAACATTGCCTGTGCTGCGGGTTGGGTTTCATCAAGAGTGATGGTTCTGCTGTATTTATTTAATTGACTCATGTTTTTTTGTACGTTCTGTTATATTTTATAAAACCAGGATTTGTATTTTTTCCTGAAAATGAAATTGTTTTAATTTTTAAATGGGCAAAAAAAAACCGCCTTCTTTAGAGGCGGTTTAAAATTGAATATTTTTTATTAAACAATAATTCCTCCTCCATTGGTCCATGGTATAATAATGACAATAATAATAATAATTACCATTGAAATTTTTTGAATGAAGTAAGAAGTCTTGTTTAGGAACATTATTTACTGTTTCCTGCAAACTTACAATACCTGGACTAAAAACAAAGAACTTTTTTTAAATGATTGTCGCCTGACCTAAAGAAATATTATTTAAATTAAAAGTTTGTGGCGAATCATTTATAATATATTCACGAATTAATTCTCCGATAGAAGATGTGCTATATGAATTCATCGGATCAATATCTTTTGTTACAAAACCATTGCTCAATGTCCAATTAACACCTTGTCTGATTTTTTCTGCTTCATCATGTAATTCGAAATGATCTAACATTAAAGCTGCCGAAAGAATCGCTCCGATGGGATTTGCAATATCTAATCCGGCCGCCTGCGGATACGACCCGTGGATGGGTTCAAAGAGTGCATTTTTCTTACCGATGGAAGAGGAGGGTAGCAGTCCGAGAGATCCCGTTAAAACACTTGCTTCATCACTTAAAATATCTCCAAACATGTTCTCCGTCAGGATTACATCAAACTGAGCTGGATTTAATATCAATTGCATTGCTGCATTGTCTACAAACATGTAATCCACTTTTACTTCAGGGTATTTAAGGGATAATTCCTGAACAGTTTTTCTCCAAAGTCTGGATGTTTCTAACACATTTGCTTTATCTACCAGCGTTAATCTCTTTTTCCTTTTCCGGGCTGCTTCAAAAGCCAGCTGGGCGATACGCGTTATTTCTGATTTATTATAAGTACATAAATCGGAAGCTTCATCTCCTGCTTCATTCAGATTTTTTTCACCAAAATAAATTCCACCGGTTAATTCGCGATACATGATAAAGTTCACACCTTTTAACCTGTCTTCTTTTAAAGGAGATAAGTGGTTCAAACTTTTATACGTACTTACAGGTCGAAGGTTTGCAAAAAGTTCTAACTCTTTTCTTAGTTTCAGCAAACCTTGCTCAGGTCTTACTTTGGCGGAAGGATCGTGATCAAATTTAGGGTGGCCGATTGCTCCTAATAAAACGGCATCGCTTTTTAAGGAACTTTCAATTGTTTCGTCTGGTAATGGGTTGCCTGTTTTATCAATGGCACATGCGCCCATCAGGCAATAATCAAATTGAAATTCGTGATTAAAACGTTGTGCAATTGCTTTCAACACTTTAACCGTTTGCGATATTACTTCGGGTCCTATACCATCTCCGGGAATTACGGTTATATTCTTTTTCATGGGTAATAATTGTTAACGTTTTCTAATGTTGCAAAAAGTAAGTTTATTTTTTTAAGGAAATTTAATTTTTTTAGATGGAATGCGTTTTTTCAAATTCAAGGATTTCATCTTTCATATTAATCAGGTAATCTATGTCGTCGTAACCATTAAGAAGGCAGGTTTTTTTATAATGATTAATATCAAATTTCTCTGATTCGCCGGAAGAACTGATTGTAATTGTTTGACTTTCCAGATCAACGGTTAACTCTTCTGTATTTCCAAGGGCGAATATTTTCTGTAAAAATTCTTCGCTTACCTGCACGGGTAAAACACCATTATTTAAAGCGTTATTTTTAAAAATGTCTGCAAAGAAACTTGATACGACTACATCAAATCCATAGTCCAGCAGCGCCCAGGCAGCATGTTCTCTGGAAGATCCGCAACCAAAATTCTTTCCGGCAACAAGAATAGTGCCCTTAAATTCCGGATTGTTCAGAATAAATTCAGATTTCGGTTGTGCTTCGTCGTTATTATGATATCTCCAATCCCGAAAAAGATTTTTGCCAAAACCATCGCGTGTCGTTCCCTTTAGGAATCGGGCAGGAATGATTTGATCTGTATCTATATTTTCAAACGGAATGGGAATAAATGTGCTTTGTATATGTTTTAAGGGTTTCATTTTTTTAGTTTAATAATTCTCTTACATCGGTTACTTTTCCTGTGATGGCTGCGGCCGCTGCAGTCAATGGGCTTGCAAGCAACGTGCGTGCACCTGCTCCTTGTCTGCCTTCAAAATTGCGATTGCTGGTAGAAATACAATACTCTCCGGCTGGAACTTTATCTTCATTCATACCCAGACAAGCGCTGCATCCTGCCTGTCTGATTTTAAAACCGGCTTCTTCAAAAATAAGATCCAGGCCTTCGGCAACTAATTGCCTTGACACCTGTTGTGAGCCTGGAACGATCATTACATTGACATGCTCGTTTTTCTTTTTTCCTTTGATCAAAGACGCTACTAATCGAAGATCTTCAATCCGGGAATTTGTACAACTTCCGATGAATACATTTTGAATTGGCATTCCCAGTAATTCCTGACCCGGTTGCAGTCCCATATAATCGAGTCCTTTTTTCAGATTATTTCGTTCTCCAATGTCTGTTATACTTTCCAGAGTAGGAACTAAAGAATTGATAGCGATGCCTAAGCCAGGATTTGTACCATAAGTAATCATTGGCTGAATTTCTTCTGCTTTTATATTTATTTCCAGATCGAATACTGCATCATCATCAGAGTATAATTTTGACCACTTCTCTAGTTTTCTTTCCCATTCTTCTCCTTTTGGAGCAAAAACTCTTCCTTTCATATATTCAAAGGTTGTTTCATCCGGAGCAATCATGCCACCTCGTGCACCCATTTCTATGCTCATATTGCAGATAGTCATACGTGCCTCCATAGATAAAGAGCGGATGGTACTTCCGGCATATTCTACAAAATATCCCGTAGCGCCACTGGCAGATATTTTTGATATAATATAAAGAATAATATCCTTGGAAACAACTCCTTTATTTAATTCTCCATCCACGTTTATCCGCATGACTTTAGCCTTGCTTTGCATCAAACATTGCGTTGCAAAAACCATTTCAACTTCGCTGGTGCCTATACCAAAAGAGATGGTACCAAATGCACCGTGAGTAGAGGTATGACTATCGCCACAAACGATGGTCATGCCCGGTTGTGTAATGCCTAATTCGGGTCCGATCACATGAACAATTCCCTGATATGGATGACCTAAACCATATAGTTCTACATGATGTTTTGCGCAATTATCCACTAGTTTTTGAACCTGAATTCTTCCCAGCTCGTCCAGGATCGGAAGATGCTGATTGATTGTGGGTACATTGTGA
>JBDSBN010000430.1:0-16234 GCA_039921585.1 Ginsengibacter sp.
TTTTCTGCTTCATCCCAGGAATCATAAGGACCAAAGGCAATAGTCCTGTTCAGACCTAAATATCCTCGTTCCTTTGCATGGTAAGCTTTGTAATAATCACTTAACTGATTATCCACACCCAATGAAGAATTATAGATGTATCCTTTACAATTAATTCGCACGACATTACTAACAACGGGTTGCGCATTGAGCTTGGCTGCCTCCGTCTGTGGAAGATATTCCCAACCTACAGCATAAAAATAAACGGTGCTACTTTGAGTAAAAGCTGTGGTGGTATTTAATAACATAAATGTTATAAAAAGCCTTGTGAATATTCTCATTGAGTTGGGATTTAAACAATACAGTTATTTAATTTCACAAATAACATCAAATGCTTTCAGTTAAAAAATACCTCTAAATAGGTATTTTTGGTTTTAAACGGTGATGATTTCTCGTAGTATTTTTTTATTTAAAATAATAGCACATTCATCACTAGCCAAATAACAAATCGATGATATGATCAAACCTCAAAATAAAAAACAACTATATTCAGAAATGAAAGCGATTGCAATAATGGATATCCTGAAAGGATACAGTGATATAAGCTTAATCTTTTGACAGGGATCTCACTGAATTGATTGCCCTCATTTTTGTAGTAAATTATACATGAGTACTACAGTTAAACTCAAGGTTACTACAACTTGACTAATCCAATAAAACGTTTAGAAAAAAATGAATTTTAGTCGATATTACTCTCTATTACAAATTGGTTATTATTTTACCAGCATTTTTCAATATACCCAAAACAACAAATTTGTTTGTTAACCAACCGGAACACAATAATCAAAAAAGGAAGAATGAATGCCTGAAACGTAACACTAGCAAGTAGTTAGCAAAAAAAAGACCACTACTTTCCAATACAGAATTTACTAAAAATATAATCCAGCCGATCCTCATTGGTGATTTCTCCGGTGATTTCTCCAAGATAATGGAGACAACGATTTATATCGATAGAAAGGAGATCGCCGGAAAGATTATTTTGCAGACCAGTGCGGATATCTTCCAAAACGGTGGACACTTCAGTCAGGGCCGCATAATGGCGGGCATTGGTCACGACGACATTTTCATTATTAATGCCGGCACCACCTGCCATAGCAAATAAAGTGTGCTTTAATTCTTCGACACCAAGGCCGCTTTTGGCACTAATAAAAATCTCGTTGGCAAATTGTGCGTGGAGTTCTTTTTCGAAAATATCGGCCTTATTTGCTACGACGATTATGTTGGAGTTTTGTTCCTTAATTTCAAAAACGATCTGAGACAACTCATCTGTTTCCATATCGTTTACATCAAAGAGATACAGCACAATATCCGCTTGCCGGATTTTTTCTTTACTCTTTACCACACCCATATCCTCGATAATGTCCTGCGTATGTTCGCGAATGCCTGCGGTATCTATAAGCCGGAAAAGAATGCCGTTTATATTGACAATTTCTTCGATTGTATCTCGCGTGGTACCGGCAATATCGCTTACGATGGCCCGGTTTTCATTTAAGAGAGTATTTAATAAAGTGGATTTACCGGCATTTGGCTTGCCGACAATGGCCACACTTACTCCGTTTTTAATGACATTCCCAAGCTTAAAGGATTCCTTCAATCGGTTAACGGTAGTATATATTTCCTGGATCAAACTCGAAAATCGTTCCCGATCGGCAAACTCAACATCTTCCTCACTAAAATCCAGTTCCAGTTCTATGAGAGAAGAAAATTTAATGAGTTCTTCACGGAGTTCTTTAAGCAGACCCGAAAATCCTCCGCGCATATTTTTGAGCGCGGCATTTTGAGAGGCGATCGTATTACTGGCTATCAGGTCGCCTACGGCTTCTGCCTGGGCGAGATCTAATTTGTTATTTAAAAAAGCACGCTGTGTATATTCTCCCGGCTTGGCTAATCTTGCGCCATGGCGGATTAAAGCATCCAACACCTGTTGCTGAACGAATGGTGATCCGTGGCAACTAATTTCAATCACATCTTCTCCCGTATAGGAATGTGGTTTTTTAAAGATAGAAATCACCACTTCATCCAAGATATCTTCTCCATCTTTTAAATAGCCTACATGAAGGGTATTGGCCGGTTGGGCCTTTAAATTTTTTGAAGGAAATAAAGGCTGAATAATATCAAAGGCTTTTTCGCCACTTAAGCGTAAAACACCGATTGCCCCGATACCGGGCGGAGTGGCTATGGCCGCAATGGTATCATCCCACCCTGAAAGTTTTTGATGCATGAGGCAAAGGTAGGAATCGATTTTGGGTTTTAGGTCATCCGCTTATCCGGGAAATCATTTTATAGATTCTGATTAGAAATTTTTTTTTCGTTTTTATTTCGCTGGTCGTTTTCTGTTGCCCATTATTTGATTTAAACCTAAGTCTCTGACAGTAAATTCATTAAAAAGAAAACGATTGCGCCTGAAAAGAGAAAATACTTTTTACTCATTCATAATAAATGATATTTAATCAAAAAAGTCCCTTTTATTTAAAAATAAAGTGCAGCACATTTTAAAAAATGATTGTCTTTTTTACAGGAATAGGCGGTTAAACCTTCAACTTATTAATTGAATTAAAAAGTTTTGGCAAGTTCGATAACACAAAAGAATTGCATGAAGAAAAAATACAACCTATATAAAAGAAAGATAGTAAAGGAGTTATGTTTTGGCAAAACTCTTTCTGCTCTTGATTTGAGTACGAAGATTGAAAAAAGTCTGCCTTTTACGACAAAGATCCTCAATGAGTTATTGACAGATGAGATGATCCAGGAATCCGGACTTGCTCATTCTACGGGCGGAAGACGCCCGCTCATGTATTCGATGATCCCGGGAAAAATGTATGCGGTTTCGGTCGCAATGGATCAATTTATAACCAGAATAGGATTGATTGATGTGCAAAATTATCAAATCCTCCATTCGGAAAAATTTAATCTCACTTTACCCGGCAATGCTTTAGCGAAGGATATTTTGATTGAACATATCAGTTCCTTTATTTCCAATTTGGATATTTCTACGGATAAAATCATTGGCATTGGCATTGGGATGCCCGGATTTATAGACACGGCAAAAGGGATTAATCATTCCTTTTTGCAAATGGAGGATATAAGTGAAAGTCTGCAATCATACCTGACCACCGCGCTGGACCTTCCTGTTTTTCTGGATAATGATTCCAGTCTGATTGCATTAACTGAATTAAAACTGGGCGCTGTACAAAATATAAAAAACTCCATGGTCATTAATCTTGGCTGGGGAGTTGGATTGGGCTTAATCATAAATGGAGAACTTTTTAGAGGCAATAACGGATTTGCCGGAGAGTTTAGTCACATTCCGTTATTTGAAAATAATAAATTATGCAGTTGCGGAAAAAGCGGCTGCCTGGGAACAGAGGCTTCTTTATTGGTTGTATTAGCCAAAGCCCGCGAAGCCCTTGCTGCGGGAAGAGTTTCAGCGATTAAAGAAATTCCGGAAGATATTGAGGAAGCATCTTTAAATGTATTCAAGGCCGCCCGGGCTGGAGATCAGTTGGCTGTAGAATTATTATCAGATACGGCATATAATATCGGGAAAGGAATTGCGGTCCTTATACACATTTTAAATCCCGAACAAATCATTATTAGTGGCAGAGGCGCTATGGCGGGGAACGTGTTGCTGCCTTCTATTTATCAGGCGTTGAATAAATATTGTATTCCAAGTCTTGCAGCATACACAGAAATTATGGTTTCTGATTTTGCCTCACAAGCGGAATTGATTGGAGGTGCCGCATTGATTATAGAAAATTTTGACAAGCAATTATTCCCGCAAGATCTTAAAGTGGAAGTTGATTTGAAAAAATCTTTTTGATAATAACGATGAAACAAAGAATTCATTTCTTAACCATATAAAAACTTTTTAATACACAATAAACATTAACCAGACAGACAAAAGAGCCGGGCCTATGACGGTTTTCTATTTCAAAATTCTAAAACAAAAAAAATGAAGCAAAAATCAAAATTATTGCTACTGTTCTTGCCGCTATTCTTTTGTATTTCCTTTATCTACGCTCAGGAAAGGGAGGTAAGCGGTAAAGTAGCAGATCAAAAAGGAAACCCAATAGCCAATGTATCCTATCAGATTAAGGGTACCACGACAGGTGGTTTAACTTCTGAAAACGGAACATTTTCGGTGCGGGTAAGCAGTCCTGCAAATGTTCTTTCATTCAGTCTTGTAAGTTACAAACCGGTAGAAGTTATTGTAGGTAAGCGAACTTTCATTGAGGTAGTAATGTTGGAAGAAGCCGGAAACCTACAAGAGGTAGTCATAACGGCCTTAGGCATCAAGAAAGATGATAAAAAGTTAGGGTACGCCGTGACTAATGTTAAGGGTGATGAACTAGCCCGAACCAATACGGTAAATCCTATTTCTGCCTTACAGGGAAAGGTAGCTGGTGTTAATATCAATGTGATGAATGCCAATGGTGTGCAATCCTCTCCTTCCATTCAGATAAGAGGTGCTAAGGTATTGGGAAATCAACCCGGCCAGGCTAATAACCAACCAATTTTTGTTGTTGACGGAAACGTATTAACTAATAATCAATCTGATGCTGATAATACAGATGCCGGATCCCAATTAAAAAATCTTAATCCGGATGATTATGAGTCAATCACTGTACTAAAAGGCGCAGCTGCTACAGCAATTTATGGCTCAAGAGGTTTAAATGGTGCGATTGTAATTACCACCAAAAAAGGAAAGCGTGGTGCTGGTCTCGGTATTGAGATTAGTTCTACATATCAAACACAAGATATTTATAAAAGTCCGCTTGATTTCCAGAATGTTTACGGTCAGGGGAGTATCCGAACCAGAGAGGGCAATTTTGCTCCAGACGGGACTCAAGTAGCTACCGCGGGTAGTTGGGGACCAAAAATGGATGGAAGCTTACATCCTGCGATTTGGAAGCCGGATTCTTTGGTACCTTATTCTCCACAACCCGATAATTGGAGAACATTTTATCAAAATGGCTCATACCTAAATAATCACATCGCTTTAAGCGGAGCTTCTGAGAAATTTAATTATCGATTATCTTATTCCAATAACCACACAAAGGGAATGCTGCCCAATAATGAATTAAAAAGAAATTCACTGGATTTGAATGTCGGCGGTGAATTAAACAAAGTATTCTCTACAGAATTTGGAGCTTCTTATTCAAATACGGTTGCTCAGAATTTTTATTCGCAAGGAAGATACTATTTTGGAGGTGGGCAAAACCTTGGTTTTAATACCTATTATTTACCCAGAAATATTGATTCAAAAGATTGGTATCGCAAATATCGTAATCCGGACAATTCAATTAACTTTCTGGGAGGAAATTTTGATAATGCGATTAATGGTTTTGCACGCATTGATAAAAACAATTTTTATCGGAACGAAAATTCCTTGCTCAGTTACTTACAATTGAAAGCCCAGGTTGCTCCATGGTTGGATTTATCGGCCAAAGGAAACATTAATGTGTACAAGATATATAATGAGGAAAAAAATTACGGAAATGGACTGAATAATATCGGAGGCTATTATGGCACCGGAGGAGAATTGAATACAGGATATAATTTACTTTTCATGGCTCATGCTACTAAAAAAGTGATGAAAGATGACCTTGGCATTGATCTTCGGATTATTAATGAAATTTTTGGTAATAGGCAGTCGGAATATTATGGTGCAAATACAAATGGAGGTTTGAGTGTACCAAATGAATTCTTCCTGGGAAATTCCGTCTTAAATTACCAAAACAATGTCCGGTATGGCGTTAGCAAACCCTCTCTACTAACTTATGGACTTGGAGCAATATTAAATTTAAATTATAAAGAATGGCTTAATGTGGAATTAACCGGCAGAAATGATTGGATATCTACCTTAGCCTATCCTGCTTCCGTACCAGGAGACAATAATATAGCTGTTTTTTACCCTTCCATTAATGTATCGTATTCATTTTACGATCACTTAAAAACCACAATGCCTTCCTGGTTATCTTCCGGCAGACTGAGAGCTTCACTTGCCTACGTGGGTAATGCCGGAGTAGCAGGTGCATATGCTACCGGAAGCGGCTACTCGCCCGGAACTGTCATTAATCAAAACGGACAATCACTAGGTGTAGCAAATCAAATTAATGCCGATATTAAACCCAATTTAAGTTTGAAACCGCAGCGTGCTAAAAGTTGGGAATTCGGAACAAATTTTGGCTTGGTGAATGAATTAATTAATGTTGATTTTGCCTGGTACAGAACGAATACATTTGATCAGCTATTAAATTTACCTGGAGTACTTGAAACCGGATTTAGCAAACTTTTCATTAATGCCGGAAATATTCAAAATACCGGGTACGAGTTTCTTATAAACGTTAATCCTGTTAAACAGAAAGACTGGAATTTAAATTTATCCATCAATGGTGGCGTCAATCATAGTAAAATCATATCATTTGGATCAGGAATTAAAGAATGGGAATTAAGCGGTGGCTATGACGGCGCAAATGTATATGCTTATGAAGGTGGTGCATTTGGAGTGCTTACTTCAGAAACATGGGCATCTACGAAGATAGATCCTAAATCAGGCCTTCCCTTAATTCAGGTAGGGAGTAGAGTCGCAAATCCAAATCCTGCAGTAAAGTATGATTTCCAGGACTACAATCTTGTGGGAGTAGATTATACAGATGAAGTACGCAGAGTAAATCTTGGAAAAGTAGAACCGGATTTTATAGGTGGTGCAAGCGCTTCTTTACGGTATAAAAATTTCAGTTTCTACACCCAAGTTGATGGTCGCTTTGGAGGATTAGTATATTCAGAAGCCGTTAGCTATGCAATGGGACAAGGAAACCTGAAACAAACTTTGCAATTCAGAGATAAAGAACACGGTGGAGAACCGCGTAAAGATTCTTACAATGGAGAAACAAGGTATGACGGAGTAATTCCTAATGCCATTTTTGATCAGGGCCAAAAAGGAACTACACCTGGTAACACGAATGTGGATATTAGCGGAATGACCTTTAGAGAAGCTTATGATAAAGGATACGTTGAATCCTGGAAGGCGTCTTATTATTACAATCACTGGTATGGGTGGGGAACAAATCTGAACAATAATAATTCCGTAAGTACTAATTCCTGGATCATGTTAAGGGAAATTACTTTAGGTTACAGATTACCTTCTAACATTGTCAATAAAATTGGTGTTCAAGGAGCAAGAATCTCTCTTTCTGCACGGAATATTGGCTACCTATATAACACTTTATCACATGGTCAAAACCCTGAATCATTACAAAGTAATGATCCATACAGACCATATATAACAGGTGGTGTGCCATTTTCAAGGAGCTATTCCGCCACGCTAAATATCTCTTTGTAATCTTTAAAACAAATGAAAATGAAAAAAGTAACGAAATATATACTAGGACTGCTGGTTTTAGGTACCCTGGCACAATCCTGTAAAAAGCAATTGGTAGACATAAATACAAATCCCAATTCATTGCCTGATGCCGCTCCTGAATTTTTATTCGCAGGAGCTACGGTAGATATTAATTTAAATAGTCGGAATCAGACGTCACAAAAATATGGTACAACGATGACGTATATGCAATATGTGGTACCTAATGCCAGTGAACCCTCCGGAATAGCTAACAGATACTGGGTACCAGGTGCCACCGATGGGCCGAATCCAGGGTTTCCTTTTTACAATGAATATTTCACCAAAATTGGCCGGGATATGCATCGTATCGTAGAGAAAATTGACGCCTCATCCACCAAAGGAAAATATCAGGGATTAAAAGGAATTTGCATCATTGTAGATACCTATCATGCCTGGAGAGTGGCGGATATTTTTGGGGCTTTGCCTTACGAACAGGCTTTTAAACCGCAGGAGTTTCCATTACCAGAATATGATTTTGATTATACCCTTTACAAAACTTTCGATCAAAAACTGAAAGAAGCGGCAACCCTTTTAACCAATCCTGCAGGTCAGGCTGATATTGCAGCTCAAGATTTGTTCTTTGGAGGAGATTATGCAAAATGGCTTTCATTTGCTAATACGCTTCGCATTAAAATAGCTCAACGCTATGAGAAGCGCGATCCTGCTCAATTAACTGCAGTATTAAATGACGTCGCAACCAACTTCAATAAAAACGTTATTTCTTCCATCGATGGATCCTTCGGCTATAAACAAACGCAATCATGGAATAATAATGTGGATGACATTAATGTACTATTGTTTAATTACAGTGCAGCCTTCCCTTTTGTAGAGTTTTTAAAATCTACAAATGATCCACGTATAAATTTCATGGTTAGAAAAAATGATTTTGGAAGTAATTATAAAGGGTATACAAATGTGGAGCAAAATGGCAATGCAGATTCTAAAACCATACTTCAAAAGCCTGAAAATAAAATAAGATATTGGGGAAAATATGCTTCCCCCGCATCGGTGGATAATCCGGCTTATGGATTCAACGGCGGAAATAAAAATATCATTTTCACGCTACAAGGTTCCAATACGCAAAGTCTCAACATTCTTTCTTCTATTCAAACCCGTCTGTTCCTTAAAAATGGGGGTTTTGGAGGATTTGATGCTCAATCTTCCAGAAATTTAATGCATGATGACGAAACGTATGTAGATGGAAATTCTATAAAAATGTGGACTCCTTATCTCACTTATGCCGAAACATGTTTTATGATGGCAGAAATTGCTGAGAAAGGAATGAATGCAATGGGAAAATCGGCCTCTGATTGGTTTTATGAGGGAGTAAAAGCTTCTTTTGACCAATATAAAAAAGTAGCTATCGCTACCAATGTACCAAATGCAACTACTGTGACTATTGGTAATTTTGCAACCACATTACCTTACAAAGGATTACCCAGCATTTATTCACAGGCATGGGTGGACTTTTTAATGGAACCAACCGAATCTTGGGCTATGTGGAAAAGGACCGGATATCCTCAATACACAGATGTCAGACCGGGAAGTAATGGAAAAATTGGAGATGGATCTACTATTGCTTATTTAGAAAACTTATGGGATGGTAATAAAAACCTGTTAACTCCCAGACGCAGTGCTCTCCAATTAAGTTCCGGATCAAATCCGAATTCTGCAAATTATGCGAAAGCAATTCAGGCTATGATTGCGAAAAGTTCTACTTATGGAACAAGAGCAGAAGATACAAAAGGAAGAATTTGGTGGGATGCTAACTAAATTGTGATTTTTTTCTAAGGCCACCTGTTTTATAAGCAGGTGGCCTTTTTTAATACCAATTCCTGATAATAAACCAAGCAATAGAACGAAAAGAAAACTTTAGTAAAATAATTTTACCCTTATAAGTTAAAAGGGATAACTACAATATTCTGTAAGCACTTTAATCTATAAATAAATAGTCATACCTAAACTAATTATGCTATTGTTGGTAAGCATGTTGCAGGATTCAGATTATATTTTCGATTCCAAATTCATTTATACTGGGCATAACGCATATATCTTATCAGGCCTGCCTAAATATTCCACATTAATGACTGGGCAATTACAACGGATTAAATAATTAAAAATATTTTTTTACTTATTTAAAAATAAAAAAAACCGTATTGAGAACAGCACGGCCACTAAGTATTCCTTCATACTTAAATTATCACATGAAAACGTTTAATTAAAATTGATCTATTTTTTGCCATTGAATGGTCTGATTATTTAAAATATTGACCACTACATTTTGCATAGATATCAACGATGTCTTAAGAACATATCGATGCTATCAAAAAATTGTCATCATATAAAATAAAAAAAATTGAACCTCCAGGAGAATTAGCCTGGCAAAAAACCCAAAAACATTACTGCCACAAATGCAAAAAGCTTTGCATGAAACACCATCAGTATTTCATGCAAAGCTTTTACATATATGGGAATCGACTACCTTAATTACATTAAGATTCCCTGAAATTTTTAATTCACAACTTCATAAATCACCTCACCCGTAGTACCGGTGGGCAATTGTATTTTGAGTATTGCTGCTAAAGTTGGAGCTATATCAGTCATTCCTACAGTACGATTAGTTTTTCCCGGTCTGATTCCTTTCCCCATCCACACAAGAGGAATATGTGCATCGTACGGATTCCAGTCGCCATGAGTAGCGCCCATTCTGGATCCGCCTTTCCAGCCGGATGATTTTATAATCACAATATCTCCACTTCTTTTAGGATGATAACCATTTATATACATTGATTTAAGCGGCTCCGGAAGAGTGGCCGATCCAAGTTTTTCAGAAATAAAAGCATTTTGTATACCCCGGTCATTCTTCAATTCTCTAATTATAAATTCAGATATTTTATCCTGATCCAAATTGTTTTTTTCAATCACTTCATAATTCAGATACAGTTGTCCGTTATCATATGCTATTACCATGTCAGGAAATCCGTATTTGTTTTTCAGCACTTCACTTAAATTCTTTACAAATCTTGTGTCCAAAACTCCGGTAGGTAATTTATTCTCTTCCAGAAAACCAGGAGATTGATTCACCCCATGATCTGATGTAACGAAAAGGAGGTACTCATTTTTTCCGAACCGACTATCCAGGTAATTAAAAAACAATTCCAGGTCTTTATCCAGGCGCAAATAGTTGTCTTCCACTTCAATAGATGTAGGTCCGAATTGGTGACCAATCATATCCGGACTAGAGAGACTAACGGTAAGCATATCCGTAAAATTCCCTTTTCCTAATTCATATCCTTCTATAGCTCTTTTTGCAAATTCCAGAGTAAATGTATTTCCAAATGGACTGCTTGTAAGCGTTGCTTTTGTGTGAGGGAAAACGGGTTTATCTTCTCCTTTAAATACGATTTCATAATCTTTATCATCCTTATCACTTAAAACGTAGGTGTTAATTGGATAAAGAGTGTTCCATCCTTTAGGCATTAATTTTTTAGCCCAATCCGTAGAGTTAAACTCCTTAGCCCAATCAGGCAAGGAATTCATGTAATAGGTACTGGTTACAAATTTTCCTCCATCATGCCAGAAGGCTCCGTTGGCAGTATGTCCGCCGGGTAATATGGCTCCTCTGTCTTTAATAGATACACTTACTACTTTGCTTTGAAAGTTTGTCGCAAGGCGCAATTCATCTCCAATGGTGGTTACCAATAAATTATTCGGCGACCGGTTTTTACCTCCTGCTCCACCCACGCCTTCTACAATAGAATCTTCAACATTTGATATAGAACGCCCCCATTCTCGGTCGTACCAGCTATTCCCGGCAATACCATTGATGGCAGGAACTGTTCCGGTATAAACAGATGCATGACCACATGCTGTAACCGTAGGAGCATGCTTGATCATTGCATTTTCACAGGTAAAACCTTCCCTCATCAAACGCTTAATACCACCTTCGCCATACCTGTTTTCAAATTTATAGAGGTAATCCCACTTCATTTGATCCACCATCAACCCAACAACTATTTTTGGTCTGTTAGCGGTTGTGTTTTTAGTTCGCGGCTGACCTTGAACCATATAACCGGCCAGGAAAAGGAATACCAAAAAAACAAATGTTCTTTTATTCATACATTGATTGTTTGTGCAGCATCATTCATGATTAGCTGCTCTATTTAAAATTTATATTTATTCCAGCAGAATGACTCTCGAACTCACCCTGAAGTAATTAATTAAAACACTACCTTAAAAATGAGATTTGAAACAGTAAGCTGGTTGTAAATCTATTTTATTTCTGTCAGTAAATGAACCGATTATTGAGTCAAACTTATTTAAAAATTATTCCCCAAACAAAAATACAGGTTTACTTAAGACAGTTTTATAATTCTCCATTTTAACTAACTCTCAATGCCAGGAAGAGCCCGACTTGCTTGCTTGTGCCTTTATAAAAAATAATAGAAAATTAACCTACTCAAATGCTATCTCAATAATGCTTACTTCTTCAATTAAACGATTTACTCTATTTCCTATCCTTATGCCCATTCAATCCATAAAATATAATATAGACATAGGCAAACATTGGAATTAAAAAGGCCATTTCCCAATTAGAATAATCTCTAACGAGGCCCTGAGCATAGGATAGAATTGCTCCTCCGACAATGGCAGTCGATAATAATCCGGATGCCCTGGTAGTCCATTTCCCCAGTCCTTTTACAGATAGAGAAAAGATTACTGCAAACATGATGGAATTACACAAACCGACAGACACTATTGAATAAACGGCTAATTCTCCACTGCTTAATATCGATACCAGAATGAGCAAACTAGCTAATGATGCCACGATAGTAAGTACATTTTCTGCTTTGAGGAATTTGAGAAAATAAGCTCCTACAAAACGACCAACCAACATTCCACCCCAATAGAATGACAGATATAGGTTTGCCTTACTTTCAGAAATGGATAATGTATCTGATATATAGTTGGTTAAAAAAGTTCCAATAGCAACCTCTGCACCCACATACATAAAGATGGCAATGATTCCCAGATTTAAATTTCTATAATGGAAAACGGAATCTTTTGTAAAAATCGCAGATAATTGAGCACCATTTTCATTCTCATTTGACGCATCAGCAGAGGATGTTTTTATATTCGGCAATGATAATCTCCAGACAACAATACCAATAATTAACAGAGTCAAACCGATCAGCAAATATGGTTTAACCAAAGCCTCACTGGAAATGTTGGATTCATGCAATCGGCTCAATATAAAATGAGCTCCAAAAATGGGAGCTATGGTTGTCCCCATTGAACCGACTCCCTGAATCAACGTCAACCTTGAAGCTGCCGTATCCGGAGAGCCCAGGATGGTGATATACGGATTGGCTGCCACCTGTAATAAAACGATTCCAATAGCGACAATAAATAACGCTGCCAAAAAGAGATTATACTGGTGAAAATAGGAAGCAGGAAAAAACAGAAAAGCACCAAAGGCTGCAATGATGAAGCCCAATACCATCCCGTTTTTAAATCCTATTTTTTCAACAATCCTGCCGGAAGGAATGGAAATCAATCCATAGGTCAGAAAAAAATAAAATTGCACAAGAGAGGATTGCGAATAGGTGAGCGTAAAGCCTTCCTTAAAAAAAGGAACTAAGGTATCATTCAATACAGTAATGAATCCCATCATGAAATACAAAACCGCTAACGACACCAATGCTGGTACGTAATTCACTTTCGGTTTCTCACTTGTAATTTCCACGTTTTTTTCTGCAGTTAAAAGAGCCATTTGGTAAATATTAAATTAATGATTTTTTTATTTTCTATTCTCTATCTTTTCCATCGTTTTCCAAAGTTGATACAAACCTCTTGGCACATGAAAACACCCTTTCCATTTACCGCCTTTCAAAGGAAGCAACACTTCCCCTTTCCGATTTAAATAGCCATACCACTCTCCATACTCTTCATCTACAAAATGATTCCAGGTATAATTATGAAGCTTTTCAAACCAGTCCCAGCACCTTTCATCACCCGTATGTAAATATCCTTTTAGCACAGCTATCATCGCTTCAATATGAACCCACCAAAGTTTTTGATCCCATTCTAATTGTTGTGGGGGATTTCCTTTAATATCCAGGAAATAAAAAATGCCTCCGTTTTCTTTATCCCAACCAAAGTCAAGAATTGATAAGGATATTTCCGTACATTTTTTAATGGTTTCCATATCACCGCTTCTTTCTGCAATGTCCATTACAAACCACATTGCCTCTAAGCCATGTCCTGGGTTTACTAATCTTCCTTCAAAGGAATCAGAAATGCTTCCATCCAGATTTAAGTTTTCCAGGATGACGCCTAGTTCAGGTTTATAAAACACATCCAGAACTTTTTCAACTCCATTTTTTAATGTCTTCTCCACCAACTCCGGATCTAATAAATGTTCAATCTCAAGAACCAGATTGCACAGGATCATCGGTAATGAAAAACTTTGCAAATCTCTTGTTCCCGGAAATGCTTTAGAATATTTTCCTTTCGGATTATTTTGCCGGGCCAATATCCTGTCGAATGTTTCTGTCGCAATTTTTGAATAAGCCTCATTTCCGGTGGCTGCACTTAATTGAGCAAATGCCATTGCAGCAAAGCAATCCGAAAAAATATTAAAAGCCTGTGTAATTGGCTGTCCTTCTTTCGTTAAGGAAAAATACCAATCCTTATTTTCATCGCGCCCATTTTTAATAAGAAATTCAGCTCCATGCTTCGCCATCTCCAACCAACTTTCTCTTTGATCAACCCTTAAATAGAGCATGGAAAAAGTCCAAACCTGCCGGCATTGTAACCAGATAAATTTGTCTGTGTCATAGACATCTCCATTTCTGTTCAGACAGGTAAAAAAGCCGCCATTTTCTTTGTCGACGGAATTGTTTTCCCAAAAGGGTATCACCTTTTCAAGAAGATTTGATTTGTATAATTCTTTATAATTCTCTTTTGTCATTATAAATTCGATATTAAAGTTCTCTGATGGTTTTACAAATCAGATACTATTTTCAATTAGATTTTCAGACAGTGATCATTCACTTAATCTGCATTTTTATATAATCCCGTATTAATAGGTTAACACCATCACCACAGGCAAATGATCGGAAGCATACGTTTCCGGATGAGTATAGTACGATTTCACTTTAAATACGGAAGAGGCTTCATTATTCAATAATAGAAAATCAATGGCCGTTTTTGGATTTGTAGCTGAATGAGTACTAGGACAAGTGCTGCATCCCACATTGAACAGAGTTTTCAAAGTATTCCAGGTCTGATTTGATTGATCCATATTAAAATCTCCGCCAAGAATGATCGGATACTTCTGATACGATTTTAAGTTCTTTAAAATCTCTCTGGACTGTAGTTCTCTGTTACTATTTTCTAAATGATCTAAATGCGTTGTAGCAAAAACCAGATCCATTCCATCAAACTTCACCTTGATTAAGCCAAGAGCTCTGAGTTCCGCTCCCGTACCTTGATTTACAGGTAGAGAAAAAGTAGCGGATTCTTCAATCGGAAATTTAGACAAAATTGCCAACCCATACTCGCCTTCAGATCTGTCAATTGCTTTAATAAACACATGCTTCATATTTGTCAGCTTGCCTAATTCAGCAGCCTGATCTAATGCTTTTCCTGATCTGGTGGTGAATTTATCCACCTCTTGAAGGGCAACAAAATCAGGTTTCTCTTTATTAATGACATTCGCGATTGCATTCATATCCACCACTCCTGGTTTTGAAGGAGGATTTGCAACATGAATGTTATAGGTCATCACCTTTAAACTTTTTTTATTCTCAGGCGCCGGCGTTTTATTTTCGCTTTTCTTGCAGTTGACCATCAACAGACTCAACACTGAAAGAAAAATAAGATGTATGTACTTCATTTCGATTTGTTTCATCTTTTAAATTACCAGTTTGGATTTTGACCTAACTTCGGATTCATTAATAAATCATTTTCTGGAATTGGATATAAATACATCCTGTCGCTCCAAACCCTTGGTATATTATTGAGCCAGATGATCTCTCCTTTATTTCCTTCGGAAAGTTGCATTGAATTTACTTGTCCTCCTACATTTTGAGCAACATTGATGTAGGTAACCCCTGCAACAGGATTACTGGCATTTCCGTTAACAAAACCCACATCCAACACTCCATCTTCATTCAAATCAATAGGAGTATTTAACTGACTAACGTACATCCCATTCCACGTTTTAGTAAACAATTCACCTAATTTCCATCTGATCACATCATAAAATCTCAAACCTTCTAAAGCCAACTCGATTCCTCTCTCCCTTCTAACTTCTAAAATAACCGGGTCGTTGATATTTGGATAAAAAGTTGATTTCAAATAAGCATCTACTATTACAGGCTTGTTGTTCAAACCATTTGTAATGCCTGCTCTTTTTCTTAATAATCCGATTGACGCGGCCCAATCCTCATCGGTCAGGCTGCCCAATTCCGCCTTCGCTTCTGCAAAGTTTAATAACACCTCAGCGTACCTGATAATGGGAATTAATGAATTGCTTCTGGAACCACCATCAAGACTCATATCTGCATTTACCCATTTAATAGGCTGATACCCTGTGTAGGTATGAGAAAAAAGAGGCGGTGACATTACTTGCTGACCACCATTTATTCTGGTATAACCCTTTGTTCTGATTGTTTGCTTTAACCTTTTATCCCGGTTTTTCACCTCCTCCATGAATGGCTCTGTTACATAATTGGGATTACTGGTGAATGGTGTTCCATCCAGATTTAAATAGGTGTTGATGAA
>JBDSBN010000431.1:0-3711 GCA_039921585.1 Ginsengibacter sp.
GAACGTAAGAGAAAATATATCTTTAGTGCCATAGGAATTATTGATTTGATTTCTATCATCCCCACCTATCTGAGTATTTTCCTGGTAGGGTATCAATTTTTATTAGTATTTCGGTCTTTACGATTACTCCGGGTTTTTAAGATCCTTCAATTAAAAAACTTCCAACATGCGGGCAATTATATCTCTTCAGCTCTTCATAATAGTTATCGGAAAATTCTGATTTTTATGATGTTCATCTCACTGATGGTGGTGATCATTGGCTCTGTCATGTATATCGTTGAAAAGGACACTCCCGGCTTTGAAAGTATTCCTCATGCAGTTTACTGGGCAGTTGTAACCATTACTACAGTTGGGTACGGAGACGTATCTCCCATGACTTCCATGGGTAAGTTTTTATCTATGATTGTGATGCTTTGTGGTTATAGCATTATCGCAGTACCTACAGGAATCGTGACGATGGAAATGGCGAGGGGGAGAGATCTAATGAGCCATTCGGATAAAAGCTGTAACCGATGTGGTATGGAAAAACAACGGGGAGATGCACGATATTGCTACAAATGCGGGGAAAAATTAGTGGAATAAACTATTCGGTTTTTCTATTTCGTGGACCCTAAAATTCACAAGGGCGACAATCATTATCACCGGCTTTCAGGAGGTATTAAAATGTCGGACAAAGGGACTGTTTCCGATCGCCGAAATATTCATTATAAAAGCCTTTTTTAAGCACATTAAATTCAGAAGCTCCTAGAGAATGATTGAAGTTTCTTAAAGTAGACATGGTCGCATCATAACTGAATGTAAAGCGGATATTATTTATTTCCAGCCCTACCATGGGAATAACCGCATCTCCATATCTGTAATAAACTCCTCCTAACAGCACCTTTTCTCCATCACCGGAAAGATTGTAGGCTCCGTTTAATCCCAAAACCATTTCACTTGATAATGCCTGAGTGGAGTAAAATATATTTGGATTTACAAGCACATTTTCATTTACTTTAAAAATGCCATTCAGAAAGCCAATATGCCTCATATCAATTGAATTGGTTCCATTATCTTCAAAAAAAGTTTCTTTGGGCCTGTTGACATGATGAATCGAATACCCAACGTTTACATAAATATCCTCTGTAGGAAAATAGGCATAATTAATTCCAGCCTGCATATCAAAATAGCTGATACTGTTATTTAATAACTGAGCAGAGGTGGGTAATGAACCATCAAAAAACTTCCCATCAAACTGATCCGGAAAAGTTAATTTAGATTGATCGATTCGTTTGTTTGCCCAACCCAAATTAAAACCGGCAGTCAGCAGGCTGCTGTATCCCAACATTTGATGATAGGCAACAGAGCCGTATATTTTAGTAGAAGTCAAACTGCCTGATCCGGCCACGTCTCTTAAAATAACTCCGCCCAATCCCAACCAGCCATTTTCTATTTTATTACGAAATACCTGCGCATCTCCATAAATACTCATCGTTTTGTAGGGAACAGCCATAATATTTGAATATTGATTTCTGTAAGATGCCCCAAGTCTGTAATCTGCATCCGGTATAAATCCCGTATTGGCCGGATTGGTTAATAAGGGATTATTAAAGAATTGGGAAAAATGCAAATCCTGTGAAAATGCAACCGGCATTATTGATGCAGCTATCAGAACAGTGACTATATATTTTAAATATTCTGGCATAAAATCAGTTTATCGGATTAATGTGATATCTCCTGTTTTTTTCACTTTTGATCCATCACTAAATGTTACATCCAGGGTATAAGTATACACATCCACCGGTTGTAATTTCCCTTTAAATCTTCCATCCCAGCCCGTTTTTCGACTATTGGTTTCAAATATTTTTTGTCCCCATCTGTTATAAATTGTCCACACCATTTGTTGAATACCAAAGCCCTCTACTTTAATGACACTATTCGAACCCGGAACGCCGGGAGTAAAAGCTGTAGGTACGTCTAGTAAAGGCTTAATGAGCGATTTCACTGCTACACAGGTTGTATCCAGGCATCCTGCACTATTTACAGCAGTCAGACAAACATTATACGTTCCCGTAGCCGGGAAATAGTGAGATGGGTTTGTCAGATTGCTTGTTTCGCCATCTCCAAAATTCCATGTATATCCGACAGCGCCCAAAGATTGATTGACAAAATTCGTCGCGGTATTTTCCTGAGGTTGCAAAGGAGAATAAGTAAATGCGGCTGTTGGATTTGGGCTTACGTTTATAGTAAAAGAAGATTGATCTTCCAGATTGCAGGAGGTAGAATCAAATGCTTTTAAGGTAATGGTATATGTTCCCGGATTGCCATACAAATGTGTCGGAGTAATTTCATCGGAAAAAGTTCCGTCACCAAAATCCCATTCAAATCTTAAACCGCCCAAAGAATTATTTACAAACTTAGCCGTATAAGGAACACAACCTGTTGGCGGAGTAGTAAAGATTGATTTCACCTCCGGTGAAATTCGGATAGATTTTATTGTATCCGCCGGAGAATTACAAAAAGTCGTGTCATTAATGGTGAGTTTTACATTATAGGTTCCCGGTCCTGCAAAAGTATGCGTGATTGCAGGAGAAAAAGATTGAGTGACCGGCGGGGTATTATCTCCGAAATGCCACGTAAATGTATTGGGCAGGAATCCTCCATATGTAGGCTGTGAAGTATTTGTAAACTTGTAAGACAAATTCGTACAAGGTGGTAATTTTTCAGGCAAAAAATTCAGGTTTACTTTATTATTTCCCACTTTGATGTTTACATAAGATGTATCAGAAATGTTACATGTCGTACTGTCTATAGTGATCAATTGCACTTTGTAATGACCAATGCTGGTATACAGATGATTATTGGAAGGAACGGTCGTTGTATCTAATGTTCCATCTCCAAAATTCCAGATATACGTTTTACCCATTTTTAAGGTATCATTGAATTGCACCATTAAAGGAACACATCCAATAGAATCATTTTTCACCCCGTCTATTGACGCCTGAATTCCTGATTTTACACCGGTAAAATCCATTTCAATTTTAAGCATTCCAAGATTACAGGCACCGCCTGTGGAAGGTAAGGCCAGATTTTTTGGAGCCCACACTCCCGGATTACCGGGGAAGGGAACATTATTTCCACAATTTGCACAGATAGCCTGATAAATAATTCCATTTCTGTCAAAGCGACTAGTTCCTCCATCTACGTGATCTCCGAATGAATTGGTATCATCTTGACCGAAAAAAGTTCCATATAATTGGGATTCTGCATTTTTCTTTAAAACAAACAGATAAAAATCACTTCCGGTAGGATCTGACACGGGTTTGATAGCTCCGGGTGTAGTAGGCATTCCAAGGGTGGAACTAGTTCTGAAAGAGTTATTCGCTTTACCACCCCAACCGGAAACATATACATTCTCACATCTGTCTACTAAGAATGCAGTGGGAGAAATATTCGGATTTGGTGCATTTGGAGAACCAAAAACCGTAGAATACACATAGTCGCTGAGATCCGGTTGTAACTTTGAAATAAATTGTTTGGCCCGATTAACAGAATAATTTGCGTTAATAACAGGCATATTGCCTTCGGAAGTTCCCATCACATATACAAACCCGCTTTTATCTATTTCAATACCATAAATCTGGTCGGGACTGCCGGTACCTATATAGGTCCCTCTGATAGCAGCAGTGGCACTGGGATTAAATTCAATAATAAATCCATCTGCTTCATCAC
>JBDSBN010000432.1:0-3377 GCA_039921585.1 Ginsengibacter sp.
TATATGAAGAATAAGATCACCATGGGCAAAGATGGCTCCTTACATGTTCCGGACAATCCGGTAATTCCTTTTATAGAAGGAGATGGAATTGGTCCGGATATTTGGAGGGCAAGTGTCCGTGTATTTGATGCTGCGGTGGAAAAAGCCTATGGCAGCGACAAAAAAATTGAATGGATGGAAGTACTTGCCGGAGGAAAAGCTTTTGAGCAAACCGGTGAGTGGATGCCACAAGCTACATTAGACGCCTTTAAAAACTACCTCGTTTCTATTAAAGGACCATTAACTACTCCTGTGGGTTGTGGCATGCGCAGCCTGAATGTTGCCTTGCGTCAGGACCTCGATTTATATGTTTGTATCCGACCGGTAAAATATTTTGAAGGTGTGCCTTCGCCGATGTGGCAACCGGAAAAAGTGGATATGGTTATTTTCCGGGAGAACACGGAAGACATCTACGCAGGTATTGAATATATGACCGGCACTCCTGAAGCAAAAAAACTATTGAATTTTTTACAGAAAGAATTAGACGTAAAAAATATCCGTTTTCCTGAAACATCTTCCTTTGGAATAAAACCTGTGAGCAAAGATGGTTCGGAAAGACTCATACGTGCTGCCATTGAATATGCCATTGCAAATAAAAAACCTTCTGTAACGATTGTTCACAAGGGAAATATTATGAAGTTTACGGAAGGAGCTTTCAAGAATTGGGGATACAAACTGGCTGTACGAGAATTTGCAGGCCAGGTTTATACCTGGAATCAGTGGGAAGCTACAAAAAAAGAAAGCGGTGAAGCGGTAGCAAATGAGGAAATGCGTATCGCCTCTATCGGTGGCAAGGTGATTATAAAAGATGCAATTGCCGATAACTTTCTCCAGCAGGCATTACTTGCACCGCAGGATTATTCGATTATCGCTACTCTTAATTTGAATGGAGATTATATCAGTGATGCACTCGCAGCACAAGTGGGCGGTATTGGTATAGCACCGGGTGCAAATATTAATTACCTGACCGGCTGTGCGGTATTCGAAGCCACACATGGTACAGCTCCAAGATTTGCTGACACAAATACAATGAATCCCTCTTCCGTTATTCTAAGCGGTACAATGATGCTGGATTATATGGGATGGAGGGATGCAGCAGACATCATTACAAACGCTGTCGGAAAAACAATTCGAAATAAAACGGTGACCATTGATTTCTATAATCTGATGAAAGACGCAACTTTATTAAAAACAAGTGAGTTTGCTGACGCCATCATAAAAAATATGTAAATCAATCGCAGAGAATTGGCGGATTCATTACGCATTTTATACAATCATCATCCGGAAGAAGCCCCTTTCTTTTCCTTTGGCGAAGATTTCAATAATATTGCATAACCAAACATTAAAAAAATATATAAATACAAAGAATGACAAAAATTAAAGTAACCAACCCTGTAGTAGAATTGGATGGCGATGAAATGACACGCATCATTTGGAAGTTTATTAAAGATAAATTGATCCTTCCTTACCTGGATTTAGATATTAAGTATTACGACCTGGGAATCCAACACCGGGATGACACAGATGATCAGGTAACAGTAGATGCAGCAAATGCTATTAAGAAATATGGTGTAGGTATTAAATGTGCCACCATTACACCAGACGAAGAAAGGGTGAAAGAATTTAAATTAAAACAAATGTGGCGCAGCCCGAATGGTACGATCAGAAACATTCTGGACGGAACGGTATTTAGAGAGCCAATCGTGATGCAAAATGTACCGCGCTTAGTGCCCAATTGGACTGCACCAATAATTATCGGACGTCATGCCTTTGGAGATCAATACAGAGCAACCGATACTGTAATAAAAGGAAAAGGAAAATTAACTATGACCTTTACCCCGGAAGATGGTGGAGAAGAACAAAAATTTGAGGTGTACAATTTTGAAGGTCCGGGTGTGGCTTTAAGCATGTATAATACAGATAAAAGTATTGAAGGTTTTGCAAGAAGCTGCTTCAATATGGCGCTGAGCAAAGGCTGGCCTTTATATCTTTCTACTAAAAATACCATCCTCAAAAAGTACGATGGCAGGTTTAAAGACATTTTCCAGGAAATTTATCAGAATGAATTTCAAACTCAATTTGAAAAAGCAGGTATTACCTATGAGCATCGTTTAATCGATGACATGGTAGCTGCTGCTCTTAAATGGAATGGCAACTTTATCTGGGCATGTAAAAATTATGACGGAGACGTTCAGAGTGATACAGTTGCACAGGGTTTCGGATCATTGGGTCTGATGACTTCTGTTCTGATCACACCTGATGGAAATGTAATGGAAGCGGAAGCTGCGCATGGTACTGTAACAAGGCATTATCGCGAACATCAGAAAGGAAACCCTACTTCCACAAATCCAATTGCCAGTATTTTTGCCTGGACAAGAGGACTTGCTTTCAGAGGAAAATTAGATAACAATCAGGAACTGATCGATTTTGCTCATACATTAGAAGCAGTTTGTGTTGATACAGTAGAAAGTGGAAAAATGACAAAAGATCTCGCAGTTTGTATCAGTGGAAATAATGTAAAACATGGTACTGATTATCTTCACACAGAGGAATTCTTAGAAGCAATTAATGAAAACCTGAGTAAGAAACTAAATTCTAAATAAGACAGTTTCATTTTTGTATTAAGATAAACAAGGAACAATTTTTGCAGCAGTCTCATTATAATGAGGCTGCTTTTTTTTACATTTAAAATTTAAAAATAAACTGAAATACGCCTTTTGAAAACAATAAAACAGGTTACATACAAAAAAGCATTAGGCCATTTCTTAATGGATAACAATTTGATACACCGATCCTTTTTTATAGATAAAAACTAAAAATATAAAAGGAATTAAAATAAATACTAAATTCGTTTTATTCTACGTTATATATCTAATGATTTATAAAATTGGAAGTTTAGATCTTCCTTATTGCAAAAAGAATAATGTCTGAATAATTACACATAAAAGCACCATCAGAGTTATGAAACGTACATGCTCTGGATAAATAAAAATCTCTCATAAAAACCATTCTTACATCAAGCTCCATGTCAAAAATTTTAGTAATAGATGATGACCTCGATATTCTTTCTGTGATGGAAATTTTATTATCAATGAAAGGATTTGATGTGGAAGTAACCGCGAAAGGCGAAAATACATTTCCTAAAATAAATTCGTTTAAACCAGATCTGATTTTACTTGATGTACTGATCTCTGGTCATGATGGAAGGATGATCTGTAAACAATTAAAGTCCAATAAAGAAACAAGTCATATACCTGTCATTATGTTTTCCGCTCACCCTGGAGCTGCGGCAACTATTGCAGATTACGGCGCTGATGATTTTATTTCCAAACCTTTTG
>JBDSBN010000433.1:0-4774 GCA_039921585.1 Ginsengibacter sp.
CGTATCGTTTCCGGAGGAAACAGCAACGGGCAATTTCGTTGTATCCTGGGCAAAAAGCGTCGCTTCTCAAATGAAAAAACATATCGAAAAAAGGCACACCCTTAGCATTCCAAAATTAATCGGCAAAAGTATTTTTGTTAGGAGCATCCAATAAATTAATTAAGGTAGAATTCTATCAAATTGCTTTCAGTGCTTTTTTAATTAATGTTTCCAGATGGTTTATCGCCGGGTCCGCAAGCAGTATCTTTTTTATAGCCTGCTCCCCAAGTGGTCGGGAAATTCCCAAAGCCATTAATGCATTTAACGCATCTTGTTCTAAAGTATTGCCAACATATTGAATGCCAGGTACACCTGTGGATAATTTAGAAACTTTGTCTCTTAATTCAAGAACCAATCTTTCAGCAGTTTTTTTCCCGATTCCTTTAACGCCTTGTAGTAAACGTGTATCATTTGAAGCAATAGCATTACTTATCTCTTCAGGTCTAAGTCCGGAAAGCATCATCCTCGCCGTAGCGGCACCCACACCAGAAACGCTAATCAATAACATAAACATTTCCTTTTCTACAGCATCAAAGAAACCATAAAGTGTATGAGAATCTTCTTTTACCTGTAGATGAGTATAGAGCTTTCCTTCTTTTAAATCCTGTATACGGGAATATGTATTGAGGCTGATGATCACCTCATACCCGACGCCATTAACGTCCATGTAGACCATTGCCGGGTTTTTATACGAATATTTTCCAGATAAATACGCTATCATCTTTTGGATTTAAAGATGCCAAAAATAAGAATAAAGGTTTAATTGAACATATTAATTAAGGGCGCATAAAAAACCAACAGAATATCAACAATATTTTACCTAAATGATTGGTATTTTTATTCCCGGAAGAATAAAGGAAAACTTCCCTCAATTTTCCTCAGAAAAAGAGATACCACTGTTTTTTTTTTCTGCACATTTCCTACTTTCTGAAATAGTTAATCAGGATGTTGTAATTTTATCGTTTTTTAAATCACATTTAACCTGAATGAATAATAAAATTTCTGCAGCTATAACTGCCGTTGGTGCTTATGTACCGGAATACAGACTAACAAATGCAATTCTTGAAACCATGGTAGAAACTTCCGACGAGTGGATAAAAACCCGCACCGGTGTGGAAGAAAGAAGAATATTGAAGGGAGAAAATATGGGTGTTTCAAAAATGGGTATCCCTGCAGTTCAAGAGCTTTGCAAAAAAAGGGGCATTGACCCGATCGAAATTGATTGCATCATTTGCTGTACGGTTACACCTGATATGACATTTCCTGCCACAGCCAATATCATCGCGTACGAAATAGGAGCATCAAATGCATTTGGCTTTGATCTTTCAGCAGCTTGCTCCGGATTTTTATTTGGAGTAACTACCGCAGCTTCATTTATTGAAAGTGGTAGATATAAAAAAGTCGTTGTCGTAGGAACAGATAAAATGAGCGGAATTGTAGATTATAGTGATCGGACCACCTGTGTACTTTTTGGTGATGGAGCCGGTGCTGTTTTATTGGAACCAAATGAAGAAGGATATGGAATTCAGGATAGTCTTTTAAAGTCAGATGGAATAGGGAAAGATTTTCTTAAAATGGATGCCGGCGGATCCGCAAAACCCGCTTCCATGGAAACCGTCCTGGCTAAACAACATTATATTTTTCAGGAAGGTCCTTCTGTTTTCAAATTTGCCGTAAAAGGGATGGCAGACGTATCTTATGAATTGTTGGAAAGAAATAATTTAAGCGGACAGGATATTGCATGGCTCGTACCACATCAGGCCAATAAAAGAATTATTGATGCCACGGCTAATAGGATGGGTCTGAGCATGGATAAAGTAATGATCAATATTCAGAAATATGGCAATACTACATCGGCAACAATACCATTGTGCTTATGGGAATGGGAAAAGCAATTGAAAAAAGGTGATCTTATTGTACTTGCAGCGTTTGGCGGAGGATTTACATGGGGAGCTACCTTAGTTAAATGGGCTTACGATACAGAATAAACCAACATAATATCATATTTAATTTAAGCTGTATGCTCTCTGCTTACAGCTTATTTTTTTTCCTGGGAAACAGTAATATGAATCACTGTCCCTTCGTTTGCTTTACTGGAAATTCTTAATTTTCCATTAATGGTCATAACCCGATCGCGAATGACGGACAAACCTGATTTGTACATTTTCTCCGATATATCAATTCCTTTTCCATCATCAAAAATGGTTAAAGTAATTTTATCCTGTTTTTCCTTAATACTAATTACGACATTTTTTGCCTGGGCATGATTGATCACATTTTTTAGTGCTTCCTGACAAATTCGGAAAAAATCGAGTTTTATTTCTTTCGTTAAATCGTCCTCCTGAAAATCTGTTTCCAAAGTACAGGTAATTTGATTCAGCTTGGAAAAATTGTCACAAAGAATTTTTAATGCTTCCTGTAAATAATCATAATTAAGAGTATAGGGACTGATCTCAAAAGAAATTTTACGAATTGTTTTTATCATCATTTCGGATAAATACGCTGCATATTTTATCTTATCGCTTTTTTCCTGCGGAAGATCCGGAAGAGAATTGGTAACACTATTTAGATTTAATTTAATTACTGCAGCCAACTGAGCTAGTTCCTCATGTAATTCTACGGCAAAATGCTGTCGGTCCTTTTCAATACTACTTTTGAAACGGAGAGCTATTTTTTTGAACTCCTGATATTTAATATCTAAATCAATGGCAACTTTCTTTTGCTCCGTAACGTCCTTTGCAATGGCAAAAACTGCTTCCTTTTGAGGCATATAAACGGAAGTCCATTGAAGCCAGATAATTTCACCTGTTTTAGTAATGTACCTGTTTTCAAAATTTACCAGAGGTTTCCCATTAATCATTTCTTCCCGGGTCTTCCGGGTAGCTTCCCTGTCTTCGGGATGTAAATTCACAAATATGGGTTTTGAAAGCAGTTCCTCTTTTGTAAAACCTAATTTTTCTACCACTGCCTGATTAATATTTTTAAAATACCCATTTGCACTCGCAATACATACAAGATCCGGAGTATGTTCAAAAAAAGAAGTGAAGTCCTCCTCGGAGTTCTCAAAGAATCCCATGAAAAGTTAATTAGGTATATTAAAAGGTAAATTCAAAGATAAATAAATGAGCCTTATTAAATTAAAAATGTTATAATGAATAACTCCTGTCACGAAGGAGAAGAGTGGTAAAAATTAAAAAGCCTCACTGGAAACGATAACTTTTAGGGTTTTACTTAAGAACCTAAAAAATATAAAAGAAACATTAAAAAACATTTTTTATGAAAAACAATATAATTACTTTAAAAAAACGCCCCATCGGCACACCAACTTCAGATGATTTTCAATTTATAAAAGAAGATATGCCCATTGCAAATGCGGGAGAAGTACTCTTAAAAACACTATATGTTTCTGTGGATCCCTATTTAAGAGGAAGAATGAATGATGCAAAATCGTATGTCCCTCCTTTTCAACTCAATCAACCGATTCAATCCGGAATTATTGCAGAAGTGATAGAATCTAAAAATGAGGCATTTCCGAAAGGAGTCTTTGTTTCAGGAAGGTTAGACTGGAAGGAATTTCAAACATCCAATGGCTCTAACCTGATGATAGTGGATGCGACCGTAGCTCCACTAAGTGCATATTTAGGAATTTTAGGGATGACAGGTTTGACCGCTTATCTTGGTTTAATGGAAATAGGGAAGCCTAAAGCGGGTGAAACGATCTTCGTTTCAGGTGCAGCAGGAGCTGTTGGAAGCGTTGTGGGACAAATTGGGAAGATCCTGGGATGTAAAGTAGCCGGCATAGCAGGCACTAATGATAAAGTTTCTCTTTTAAAAAACGAATTCGGATTTGATGAAGCAATCAATTACAAAAGTTCTTCGGATTTAAAGAAGGATATTGCAGCTTCTTGCCCTGATGGAATTGATGTGTACTTCGATAATGTAGGAGGAAGTATTTCGGATGCTGTTATGACTCAAATGAATCGACTGGGCCGAATAGTGGTTTGCGGTGCGATCTCCTTATATAATTCCACAGAAATACCAACCGGGCCCAGAGTGCAGCCTATGCTCATTACAAAAAGCATCCTCATGCAAGGATTTATCATATCAAACTATGCAGATAAATTTCCACAAGCAATGATTCAACTGTCTGGTTGGCTAAAAGAAGGAAAATTAACCAATAAGGAAACTATCATTGAAGGATTTGATAAAATACCTGAAGCATTCATGGGACTTTTTGTAGGAAAAAACGAAGGTAAAATGGTTGTGAAAGTCTCCTAAACAAAGTGGCGAAAGCATATCATGTTCAATTAAATTTCATTAAAAATCCGTCCTATCTGATAGGATCTTACTTTATTTTTTAACGCAAAATTACTTTTGCATGAAATCCATTGGAGAAAATAATTCGTACTTTTAAGGAGGCCGATTTTTTCCGGATTTTGGAAACGGGCCTAATTAAAAATAAAATGAATTATGAAATTTCAATTCCTTAAATTAAATCACATTCTCCTTCTTTGGATGGTTGCTTTTAGTTTTACAGCCTGTGCTCAAAAACATCAAACAACCGTCACTAAAAACAAAGAAGCAGAAACGATCAAATCAACAAAAACGAATAAAATGACCTGGAACAAATTAACTCCCGAAGAAGAAAGAGTCATTGTACATAAAGGGACCGAATACCCTGGTACAGGAGCTTTATTAAATAATTCAGAAAAAGGAACTTATGTGTGTAAGCGTT
>JBDSBN010000434.1:0-3659 GCA_039921585.1 Ginsengibacter sp.
CTAAAATTTCTTCTTCGGTAATTGTAAGGGGTGGAACGATTCGTAAACAATTAGCTGCGAATAAAAACCAATCTGTAAAGATTCCATTTTCAATTAAGGTGTCAATCACTTTTTTATTTTCCTCAAAGTCATTGAATTCTATGGCAATCATTAATCCCTCACAACGGATATCTTTTATTTTATCTTTTTCAATATTGTTTACGAATAATTCGCCTTTTGCAAATACTTTTTCAACAAGCTTTTCTTCTAATAAAAAATCCATTGCAGCCTTACCTGCTGCACAACAAACCGGATGTCCGCCGAACGTGTTCATGTGCCCGAGCACAGGATTTTCGGTTAAGGAATCCATTAATTTTTTATCAGCCACAAAAGCGCCCATAGGCATTCCGCCACCAAGAGCCTTACCTAATAAGAGGATGTCAGGAAGAACATCAAACTGTTCAAATGCCCATAAAGTACCGTTGCGCCCAAAGCCACATTGAATCTCATCAAGTACAAGTAAGGCGCCTACTTCCGTACACTTTTTTCGAAGGGCCTGAAGCCATTCTTTAGTGGGAGCTTTTACACCGGCTTCAGATTGGATTGTTTCTGCAATGACACAAGCTGTATCGTCTGTAATAAAAGAAAGATCTTCCATCCGGTTGTAATTCAGGTGTTGAATCCCGGGTAATAATGGACGAAATGCATTGCGCCAATATTCATCTCCAATAATACTTAAGGAGCCCTGTGTACTTCCGTGGTACGAATTTTTAAAAGCTACGATTTTTGTTTTTCTGGTAAATCGTTTTGCAAGTTTCATGGCTCCTTCTGTAGCTTCACTTCCGGAGGCAGTATAAAAAACGGAATTTAAAGAATCAGGAAGATGATCTGTTATTAATTTCGCATAGGCAGTTTGAGGGGACAAAATAAATTCGCCATTCACCATTACATGCATATAGTCCGCTGCCTGAGCTTGTACCGCTTCAATTACTTTTGTATTGCCGTGCCCTACATTGCAAACACTTATTCCACCAATTAAATCGATATATTCTTTCCCGTTTATGTCATAGAGAATGGAATCTTTCGCTCTTACTATTTCCAAAGCCAAAGGACTTGGAGAAGTTTGACCTACATGATTTAAAAATATTTGCCTGTTCGTCATTATACGTTTATTAATCTGGATTTTACTTTTTGTCGGATTGCCTGCGGCCTTTCAAAATTCTTTCATATAATTCTACATATTGAGGGACAATATTTTCTATGTCGAATTTTTTTGCCTGGTTCAGGGCATTTTTTTTCATTTTCTCAAAAGCAGTTTTGTCGGATAGGATTTTAATAATATTTCTACTCATACTTTCTACATCACCTACATCGCTTAGAAAACCGGTTACTCCATCAATATTTATTTCCGGCAATCCACCCACATTTGTTGAAATAACCGGAACCTCCGCGGCCATTGCTTCTAATGCTACTAAACCAAAACTTTCGTACTCACTGGGAAGTAAAAAGAGATCTGAAATAGCCATAATGTCTTCTACTTCTTCTTGTCTTCCTAAAAAAACAATATCTTTTATGGCCTCACTTTGTCTGGCGAGCGCTTCTATATGCGAGCGTTCAGGACCATCTCCGACAAATAATAATTTTGACGGAAGTACTTTGTTAACTTTTTCAAAAACACGAACCACATCGTCTGTCCGTTTTACCTTTCTGAAATTGGATGAGTGTACAATAATCCATTCATTATTTGGTGCGATGACCTGCTTGAATGGAGTGACCGGTTTTTTATTAAATCTCTTAGCGTCAACAAAATTATATATGACCTGAATGTCTTTTTCTATTTTGAAATTCTTATAGGTTTCGTCTCTTAAATTATTAGAAACAGCAGTAATCGCACTACTTTCATTTATAGAAAATGTAACCACCGGAGAATATGTTTTGTCTCTTCCAACCAAGGTAATATCTGTTCCATGCAGAGTGGTAATAACGGGTACGTCAATTCCTTGTTTTAATAGTATCTGACGCGCCATAAAAGCCGCTGATGCATGAGGGATCGCATAATGTACATGAAGAAGATCTAGTTTATGATTTAAAATAACATCCACCATCGTGCTGCTTAATGCTGTTTCATATGGTGGAAAATCAAAAAGAGGATAGGTGGGAACACTTACTTCATGATAAAAAATATTGGTATGAAATCCTCCCAGACGAACTGGTTGTTGATAACTGATAAAATGGACGTTGTGACCTTTTTCGGCCAGGGCTTTTCCCAATTCTGTTGCTAAAACTCCACTACCACCAAAGGTGGGATAACAAACGATACCTATATTCATAATTGGTTGATGTTTTTGATGAATGAAAGCATTTATCATGCTCATTATAGAAGCGCCCAATTTACAAACATTTTACCCTTTTCATGGATCATTTATCATATTTTTCGTTTTTATGAGGTTTGGCTGACCTTTTAAAATGAACTTCAATCGGATTATATAAATTGTTGGCCGATAATTAATAAGCCATGGAGCTTTCCGACCTTTTAAAAAAAATATGATACTTTCGGTGCCATTAAAGTTTATTTTACCAAAATTTTCCAAAGTAATTATTTGGACCAATTCTATTAAAAATTATCATTCTCAACGTATAATTATGAAAAAAATCTTCATTTCTTTTCTCTTTTTAATTGCTTGTGTAACCGGTTTTGCACAGAAGAATGATTCTGTCATGATTCGAAAAATTGTGGATGAGGTGATGCTGAATTCAAAAGCATACTCTAATTTAAGAGTTCTATGTAAAGACATTGGGCACAGACTTTCCGGATCCGAAAATTATTTGAAAGCGGTAACTCTTTCTGAAAAATTATTAAAAGAAGCTGGTGCGGATACCGTTTATCTGCAGAAATGTATGGTACCGCATTGGGAGAGAGGTAAAAAAGAAAGCGGTGAAATCATCCTGAATAAAGGCAAAAAAGTTTCGATGAATTTGCTTGCTTTGGGAAATTCGGAAGGAACCGGTGCAAAGGGAGTTCAGGCAAAAGTAATTGAAGTGAAAAGTTTAGATGAATTACCTGGACTTGCGGCGGAAATAAAAGGAAACATTGTATTCTTAAATGTAAAAATGAATCCTCTTCATATTAATACATTTGATGCATATAGTGAGAGTGCCCGCTCCAGATCACGCGGACCTTCTTTGGCTGCGAAATATGGTGCTGTGGGTGCGATGGTTCGTACGTTGTCTGCAAATCTGAATGATGTTCCAAACACTGGAAACACATATTTTAATGACTCATTTCCTAAAATTCCTGCAGTAGCTATTAGTACGAATGATGCGGAATTATTAAGCCAGCAATTGAAAAAAGGAAATGTCGCTTCTGTAAAGTTAACCACCCATTGTAAAACCTTCCCGGATGCAGTGGGTTATAATGTTATTGGAGAAATTAGGGGTTCGGAATTCCCGGAAGAAATAGTACTTGTAGGAGGTCATCTGGATAGCTGGGATGTGGGTGAAGGAGCACATGATGATGGAGCAGGGGTGATGCAAAGTATTGAGGTGATCCGGGCTTTAAAAGCGTTGGATCTCAAACCCAAAAGAACCGTCCGTGCTGTACTTTTTGCTAACGAGGAAAATGGATTGCGCGGAGCAGTCGAATATTTGAATCAAGCAAAAGAAGACAATAATAACCATCT
>JBDSBN010000435.1:0-5296 GCA_039921585.1 Ginsengibacter sp.
CATTTTGTAGATGGATACCATCAGGGCATTACAGTTACTTGTCCGGGATTTTATGGCACTCAGGGAAGAGTGCTCCGTTTGGGAATTTCCAATCCACAATTGATAGACCGGTTGACGGATTTTAAATTTGGTAATCACCGCATTACTAATTTTGAAATGGAGACCTCGGCCATTTACGGACTAGGTAGTGCTTTAAAGCATCATTGTCTCTCTTTAAGTGCAATTGTGGCAAACAGGATTGAGAAGACTTTTAGTGAAGATGGTGCAGCACTGGTTGAAAAACTGATTGAGAAATCATTGGGAATCATGGCGGATAAATTATAATGAGCCATTCGTCGGACTTGGAAAGATTTTTGGAGCAAAACTATTAAAAATGACTTTTGAATTCTATAAATATCAAGGTACAGGAAATGATTTTATTTTACTGGATAACCGGACAGGTACTTATAACGAAATTTCCGAAAATCTCATCGAGAGACTTTGTGACCGGCGCTTTGGAGTGGGAGCAGATGGATTAATGCTCTTACAATTAAAGGAAGGTTACGACTTTGAAATGGTCTACTATAATTCTGATGGAAAGTTGGGAAGTATGTGTGGAAATGGCGGTAGATGTTTGGTAAAATTTGCCTCCAAAATAGGGATAAAAAAAGACGAGTATTCTTTTCTGGCTGTAGACGGATTACATCAAGCAAAATTGGACCTAAATGAAGAAGTAAGTCTTAAAATGAATGATGTAATGAATGTGGAATTTGACAGAGATGTTTTTGTGTTGAATACCGGATCACCGCATTACATCCAATTTATAAAAGGTCTTGATAAACTGGACGTCGTAGAGGAAGGCCGAAAAATCCGGAACAGCAAAAACTTTGTAGAGGAAGGAATCAATGTCAATTTTGTGGAAACACTAGCGAAAGATAGAATTTATGTGCGAACATATGAACGTGGAGTAGAAAATGAAACATTAAGCTGTGGTACCGGCGTGACTGCATCCGCATTGATAGCTGCCCATAATGATAATGGATTTAATCGGGTGGAAATAAAAACAAAAGGAGGGGAGTTGAACGTGGAATTTGAAAAAATAAGTGAATCTGAATTTAAAAATATTTGGCTTTCCGGACCGGCTATTTTTGTTTTTAAAGGAGAAATTAAAATGAAAGAAACGAATGTTTAATCTCAGAGCTTATGGCCTTTTAATTAATGAATTGAACCAGATCCTTGTAAGTGATGAATATATTCTGGGGGAATATTTTACAAAATTCCCCGGTGGCGGGGTTGAGTTGGGAGAAGGGACACGCGATTGCCTCAAAAGAGAATTTAAAGAAGAAATGGATTTAAATATAAAAGTTAAAGACCATTTTTATACCACAGATTTTTTTCAACCAAGCGCTTTTAGAAAAGGAGATCAAATTGTTTCCATTTATTATTTTGTAAAACCTTTGGAAGAAATTAAGATTCCATTGACCCAGAAACCTTTTGACTTTTCAGAAAATCAACTGAAAGTTTATAAAGAAACGGAACAAATAGAAACGTTTCGATTTATAGATTTAGAAAAATTTAATTCGGATTGTGTGAGCTTACCCATAGATAAAATCGTAGCAAAAATGCTGGTAGAAAACCCTGTATTCCGGAAAATCTAATCGATAAGCCTTACTCCCTCGATCCTTCAGGCAACACCTGCAAAACATTCAAAATGAATACTTATGATAGCAATTCGTTTTTGTTTTACAAGGTTCATTTTTACAAAAAATAGAAATAGAATTGGTATAAGAGGAAAAGAAAGTTGATCAGTGAAAGCCATTTTGGTAGCAGGTTTTTCTTTCCCGCTATAATGACAAATGCATAGACAAGACACATCATGAGATTGATGACAATAGCAGAAAATCCAAGGGTAATAATAATGTTTTTTAAGAAATCTAATTCCGGCAAAACTTCTTTACCGGATTCTGCAGGTTTCGTATGACCAAATTTATTCACTGCCGCGAAAACTGCAAATGAGACATTACAGATCAATGTAAATTTCGAAAAAAAAGAAAGTACTTTCATCAGGAATAAAATATTAATTAGATTACTGTCAACAAAATAATATTAATTTGTCGAAATTGTTTTTTTAATAAAATAAATATCCGCAGTCATAAATTCTAAAATGCTGGAAAGTGTTTTTTTATTTTAATTAAAAAAAGAAAACTGGTTTTGCATGAAAAATGAATTGTTTAAAATTTCTCTGGTAATCTGTACCTATAACCGTTCAAGATATTTGCCGGGGTCATTGGAAAGCATCAAATTACAATCGTACGATAAAAATTTATTTGAAGTAATCGTGATCGATAATGCCAGTACAGATGACACTGCACCCATCGTCAAGACCTTTATTTTTGAAAATCCGAATATTCATATCTCTTATTATTATGAAAAAAACAAAGGTTTATCCTTTGCACGAAATCGGGGAATTGCTGAAGCGAAATCTCCATTGATTGCTTACGTGGATGATGATGTTATTTTGACACCAGATTACTTAATGGAATTGATGACTTTTTTTGATTCAAATCCGGCTGCTGCAGGAGCTGGAGGAAAAGTGATTCCAAAATATGAAAGTGGTACAGAACCTGTTTGGATGAGTAAATACCTGTATGGATTTGTCGGAAATGTGAATCATGGAAACGAGGTGAAATTATTTAGCCCTGATATGAAATATCCCGCCGGTTGCAACATGATTTATAAAAAAGATATCCTGCAAAAAGCAGGAGGTTTTAATAATGACCTGAGATTCCGGAGCGATGACAAATATATTTTTTATAAAGTCCGGGAAGTTTCTGACAAAATCTTTTATCTCCCAGATGCATGGTTATATCATTATATAGATAGCTACCGATTAGATATAACCAATTTCAAAACTCTTTTTCTAAAAACAGGAAATGAAGAAAAAAGAAGATTAATATCCGAAGGAAATACGACTGGGTTGTTTAAAAAACTCTTTGAATACCTGTTTAAATTTTCAGCTTCTTTCATACTATATTTCCTTTTTCTCTTTAAAGGGCAACCTTCTAAAGGAAAATATGTGGTTATATCACAATGGAATACATTGAAGGGGTTTATGAAAAAGGATGTGTTTGTGAGGTAGGGGTGGGCGGGTGGCGGTTGGCTTTTGGCGGTTGGCTTTTGGCACCGGAATGAATTCCCGTGTTACAAGATGGATCGTGCCTATGACACTTATGGCCGCAGACAGCTTTACTAAAGGAGAGGTATGATTCCGTAACAATGGGAACCATTAAACAATAAAACCACATTTTTTAATAATTTACTAATAAAATAATTAAACAATTATACCCAAACCATTAAACAATCCAACCACGCCCTTCAATAATTTAATAATCAAATAATTAAATAATTACACTCTAATCGCCATCCATCCAACCACCCTAATTCTTCCCCTTCAACATCGGAACGAATGAAAAATCAGAAAACCTTTCTTCATCAAAACTTCCGTCTTCTTGTTTTGTAAGCCGAAGCATTTTTTGAACTCCGTCATCGTCTAATGGAATGACCATTTTACCTCCTACTTTTAATTGCTCTACTAATTTTGGTGGAATGATCGGAGCAGCGGCAGTGATTAAAACTTTATCAAAAGGTGCAAAGGTGGGGAGGCCTTCAAAACCATCTCCATAAAAGAATTTTATATTAGGATATTTTGAACGCAGAATAAAGTTCTTGGTGAGATCAAATAATTTCTTTTGCCTCTCAATGGTGTACACATTTACTCCCATCTCTGCGAGAACAATGGCCTGATAGGCGCTACCTGTTCCGATTTCTAAAACTTTATCATATTGTTCTATTTGTAAAAGTTGAGTTTGGTAAGCAACTGTGTAGGGCTGAGAAATCGTTTGTCCCTCACCTATAGGAAATGCCCTGTCCTGGTAAGCAATATGTTCCAAAGCAGTGTCCAAAAAATAGTGACGGGGTATATTCATCATTGCTTCCAATACATGTTCATCCGAAATTCCTTTCTCTTTTATTGTTTCAATTAGCTTTTTTCGCAATCCTTTATGGCGGTAGGTATCTTCATATCTTCTCATGGCCGCAATTTAGAAAATTGATTCCACATTAAATTGGTTCTCCGTTTTTATGTGCTTAAATAAATAATAGGCATATCTTTTGTTTAGGCTTGAAACTATGAAAAAATTACTGCTCATAACACTATGCGCAACAACGTTATTTGTTGCATGCAATCAGGATGAAAAAGAAGAAAGGAAAATTAGTAAAAGAGATTTTAGCATCACAAAAGAGAATGCGTACAATAATTTATTCATGGACAGTTTGTCTGTGGCGGACTATATAGTCGATAATAATATCTCTGATTCTATTGCCCGCCGGCTGATTAGTTTTTACAATACGCGTAATTACCAATATGCCTGGTTTTCTTCTAATGGCGTATCAGAACAGGCAATGGGCTTTTCAAGTCTTTTAAACTTTATTGACGACACATCGGATGTTCTAAAAAAGTTACATAAAAAGATGCACGATTTAATTGGAGCAGAAGGTCTGAAAATTTCTACTTCGAACAAATCCATTTTAAACACGGAGCTTCTGCTAACGGAAAGCTTAATTGATTATTCCAAAACAAGCTTCAAAAAAGGGTATGTGAAAAGAAAAGAAATCGAACGATTTATTCCTTTTGTCAAAGAAAATCCTATCGAATTGGCTGATTCTTTACTGGCGGAATTAAAAAGACAAAAGAAAGGTTTCGCTGATATTAATGAGCCATTCCGGTTACTATCGGAGCAATTGAAACATTACCTCGATTTGCACAAAGAAAAAAAATGGTTGGTAATTGATACGGATATAAAATCATTGAAAATGGGAAAAAAATCCCCAGCCATTGCTGCAATGAAACAGAATCTTTCATTAATGGGAGATTTGCCTGATGAGGATACAACCGATATGTATGATAAAAATCTAATTGAGGGAGTTAAACGTTTTCAGCAACGGAATGGATTTACTCCTGATGGGAAGTTGACAAAGAATCTAATTAGTCTATTAAATATCACTCCCGAAGAAAGAATTAAGCAATTGCTTATTAATATGAATCGGATGAGATGGCTTCCACATGAGCCGGATGGAAAATTGATCCTTGTCAACACACCTGCCTTTACCCTTCGGGTGATGGAGGGGAAAAAGGAAGTCTTCGAAATGCCTGTGGTGGTTGGTAAAGATGGCCATAACACAACTATTTTTTCTGATTTACTTACGACCATTGTATTTAGTCCTTATTGGAATATTCCGTCTAGTATTGTTAAGTGTG
>JBDSBN010000436.1:0-10726 GCA_039921585.1 Ginsengibacter sp.
AGTACCAAAAACAATAATTGCCGCCATCGCCCACACAGGATAGGTTTCCCAAACCATCGTGGCGGATATTTTAGCATCTTCTGTATAGTTAATAACGCTCGCATTTAATCGTTGGCGCAAATAATCAAAATGTTGAAAGTCGATCACATAAAAGAAGACCAGTGCAATACTGACGATCAAAAAATAAATTTTAAATATTTTTCGGGAAACAGGATGCTCAAATGGATTGCAGTTTTTAGTGGCGAAAAGCCAGACCAGAATTAGAGAAAATAAAACACCTGTAGATATTAATAAGGGTGGGGTAGAGTGGCCTTTTTTCATGAACAGGATGAGAAGGGCCATTATTGCTACCGTTAATATCAAAGTGATCACACTTTGAATTTTAAGCTTCTTTTTCTCCTTATACTGTAATCGCAAATTGCCGATCAGAAAAGGAAACAGAATGACGCCGCACACGATTCTCAGATCAAAACGAAGCCCCAGGAGAAAAACATCCAGGTTTGCGGATAGAGATTCAGCCACCGGTTTAAATTCTAAAAAAAAGACATACCGGGCAATGCTCATAAAAAGCAGAAAAGTAATGGCGGTAAAAAACATCCAGGGAATCAGGCGTGGGAACGTACTCTTTTTCATTCTAAGGATTATAAATTCAACTATTATATATAAGTTTGTGAAATTAACCGCAAATGTAATTATATATATAGCAACTGTATTCTACAATTGCTATTTTTGTGAAAATGAGTTTAATAGATATACCTCCGTCGTCGTTTATTCCCGATTCAATCTTAAGATTGGATTATGAGGCTTTCTATAAAGTGAACGAACAATGGCACAATTCCTTTTTTGATACGGTACTCCCTTTTATCCGCGAACCATCTATCTGGATACCCTTTTATTTTTTCATGCTTCTCTTTGGGCTCATTAATTTTAAATTGCGGGGAGTTTATTGGGTGGTGTTTTTTATTATTACTGCTATGTTAAGCGACTACATCAGCAGTTCCATTATTAAAGAAAATTTTACACGGTTGAGACCTTGTCGGGAGCCTTTTCTTGTCGATCAGGTCCGTTTTTTAGTGAGTTACTGTCCGCGTAGTTCCAGTTTTACATCCTCTCATGCGGTGAATCATTTTGCCATTTCTATGTATATATTTACGACATTTAAAAAATCACTTAGTCCAAAATGGGCACTGATGTTTTTATGGGCATTTGCCATTTCTTATGCTCAGGTTTATGTTGGAGTTCATTTTCCCCTAGATGTAATATGCGGTGCCCTGGTTGGATTGATCATTGGTTATATCCCGGCTAAGGTTTTTAATACTAAAATCGGCCTGCTGCAACATTGAAAACAAAACTATGATTGAAATTCTAATTTTATTTCTACTAATACTCCTTAATGCATTTATTGTATTGAGTGAAACGTCATTGATCTCTTCAAAGAAAAGCAGATTGGAATCTGCTTCAAAAAAAGGAGATAATAAGGCAAAAGCTGCCCTGGAATTAAAAGAAAACCCGGATTTATTTTTATCTACTGCGCAAATTTATATTACGCTTATCGCCATCCTGACGGGTGTGTATTCAGGCGAAAAATTTAGCAAGTATCTGGAACCCTCTATTTCGAAAGTTTCTATTCTGGCGCCCTATGCTTCCACGTTGGCAACATCTGTGATCGTTATTCTGGTTACCTTTTTATCGATACTTTTTGGCGAATTAGTTCCTAAGAAGATATCCATCATGAAGCCGGAGAAAATTGCCAAGTTGGTTGCAAAACCAATGACCGTTTTGAGCAAGATTTCCTATCCGCTTGTTTGGTTATTGAGTACCCTTAATGTGGGTATTTTCAAAATATTAAATATACATGCGGGTACAGATAATCAGGTGACGGAGGAGGAGATAAAGGCAATGATCAATGAAGGCAGTGAGATGGGAGCCATTGAGGAGGAAGAAAAAGAAATCATTGAACGGGTTTTTCATCTGGGCGATCGGAATATAACCTCTCTGATGACCCATCGTACGGATATTGTCTGGTTTGAAATAAACGAAAGCCGGACTTCTATCAAAGAAAAGATTAAGGAATCTCAGCACTCGGTATATCCGGTTTGTGATAAAAACATTGACGACATTGAGGGCAGTGTGTACGTAAAAGATCTCTATTTAATGCCGGATGCACCTCTTAGTTCTCTGGTACGAAAAACATTGTTTATTCCGGAAAATAACTCTGCTTATCAGGTTCTTGAAAAGATTAAAAACACCAAAATTCATCACGCATTTATTATAGATGAATATGGAAGTTTGCAAGGAATGATTACGGTGAAAGATATCTTAAAAGCAATCGTGGGTGAGATGCCTGAAGAAGAAGATGATGAATATGAAATAACCGAAAGAAGAGATGGAACCTACCTGATTGACGGACAAATTCAATTCTATGATTTCCTGACAAAATTCAATAAAACGATTTGGATAAATGAGGGCGAAAACGAATTTGACACTCTTGCAGGATTTATTTTGCATGAATTAAAGCGTATTCCTTCCGTTGGAGACACCTTTGAGTGGCGAGGTTTTGATTTAGAGATTGTAGATATGGATGGTCAAAGAATTGATAAGGTGATTGTGAAAATCACGGAAGAAATTCGGAAAGAAATGGAGGAGTAGAATGTCAGTTGTTCCTATATTTTTGAAAGCAGGATACACTATTATATATTAAATGCCTACAAGAGAAGATTATAAAATTACATGGGGAAAAATAAAGAATGGGGATGAGGATGCTCTTACTGAACTTTATCAGCAACATTATCTTAGCTTGATTAATTATGGCAGAACAATAATTAATGATCATGATCTAGTCAATGATTGTTTCATGCAGATGTTAATTGATTTTTGGGACAAAAGAAATTCTCTTTCTGCAGTAGAAAACGTTCGATCCTACCTGATGACATCACTTAGAAGAGCAATTATTTATAAATTAGAAACTGATAAACGCCGTGACTTAAAACAGGAAGAGTCAAAGGCGATGGATGAAACTCATCAATGGTCTTACGAAGAGCACTTGATAAAAATTCAATCTAATTCCAATTTAAAGCAAAAAATTAGTAGGGCAATGGATAAGTTGACTGTTAGGCAAAAGGAGTTAGTTCAACTTAAATACTTCGACGATCTTAACTATGATGAAATAGCAGAACGTTGCGGAATAACCAAAAGGACTGCATACAATATAATTTTCGATGCACTTAAGATCCTGAAAAAGGAATTATATACGGAGCAAAGTAGTTCATTCCATTCTGTTTTTCTTTTACTTGTTTAGATCTTAAATTTTACTGTCCTTTTTTGCTGTTTAAAAATTCTTTAAAAATATTTTCATTTTTTATAGTAAAAGCAACTATTTAATTCCTCTATGTAAAGAAGGGTTATAATTTACATGTATGGAATATAAAAATTACCAGGCGGAAGATTTTGTGATGGAAGAAAGCTTTCAGCATTTTTGTTTAGGGATAGACAAGGAAGCTGTAGATTTTTGGACCAACTGGATAATTTCCCATCCCCACAAAAACAGCGAGTTTAATATCGCTAAAGAAATGTGTTATATCTTATCAGGAAATAATAACACTGACAATTATTCCAGAGATCAGATCGCCTTTCGTAGACTTCTGATAAATAAAGGCATTTCTCCATTAAATTCTATTGGTAAAAATGAAGGAGTGACAGTTTCCGAAAATGCACAGCCGGTCCAACAATTACGGACTAAACAAATTCCAATTTATAAAAAAATTGCTGTTGCTGCTTCGGTTTTATTTATGGTGGGCTTTAGTATATATTTCATTTTCGTTCCCAAGACTAAAAATGAAATAGTCAAGAACAATAATACTCCACAAAAACTTGATACACACGATGCTGCACCTGGCGGCAGTAAGGCCACATTAACACTTGCAAATGGTTCAATCATTATTTTAGAAGATGCTGATAATGGCACCCTTTCCGAACAGGGAAATATTAAAATTATCAAATTGAATGATGGAGAGTTAGCTTATAATACAACCGGTGATGAAAAGAATATAGGAACTGTTTATAATACTATCTCAACACCTAAAGGCGGTCAATATCAAATATTACTTGCTGACGGAAGTAAGGTATGGTTAAATGCCGCTTCCTCTTTGCATTTTCCCACATCTTTTACGAATAAGGAGAGACATGTAGAACTAACAGGTGAAGGGTATTTTGAAGTGGCAAATAATGCTTCGATGCCTTTTAAAATTAAAGTTAATGATACAGAAATAGAAGTTCTGGGAACGCAATTTAATATAAGTGCTTATGAAAATGAAGATGAAATAAAAACCACCTTACTTGAAGGGTCAGTTAAGATAAATAAAGGAAGTCAAAGTGTTACTCTTAAACCAGGTGAAGAGGCCTTGGATAGGAAAAGAGCCAGGCTGATCACGGTAAAGAAAGTGATTGATGCGGAGGCATCTGTGGCATGGAAGAACGGTTATTTTCAGTTTGAAAATTTAACCATCAATCAAATCATGCGGCAAATTTCACGCTGGTATGATGTAGATGTGATTTATGAAGGAAAAATTCCTTTGGGGCATTATGTAGGAAAACCTTCCCGTGATCTGAACCTCTCTGAGATTATTAAATTGATTAAAATTAGTGGGGTAGAAATCGTGATTAATAATAATACAGTAATTGTAAAAGAGTAATGTAAATATAAAAACCGGAAACCGTTGACGCGGTATTCCGGCAGATTCAGGAAAAATTTTAAACCAATCAGGAAAAAAGACTGCTTAAATATTAAACCTAAAACAAACCAAATTTATGAATTTAATTCTTAGGTATTATCCTATTCAGACGAATAGTAGGATTTTCCGAAAAACCCTTCTGATTATGAAGCTAACTATTGTTTTAATTTTTACGGCTTGTCTTCATGTAAGTGCTGAAAGCTATAGCCAAAAAGTTTCTTTATCTGTGCAAAATGAAGCCCTTGGAAGAGTCTTTAAAAAAATTGAAAAACAAACGGGATATCATTTTTATTATAAAGTGGAACTTGTAGAAGCAGCAAATTCTGTTTCTGTGAATGTAAGAAACAGCACTCTTGAGGCAGTATTGGATTATATTTTAAAGGATGAACCTTTAAATTATACTATAGTAAAGAAGGATATAATAATAAGTGAGAAACCTAAAGGAAATGTATCCACTAAACCTCAAAAGGATATTAAGGGGAAGGTTGCAGATGAACAGGGACATCCAATTCAAGGCGCCACTGTTACTTTAAAGGGAACACAAAAGGGTACTGCTACTGATGAAAAAGGGGAATTTTCCTTATCAAATATTGAAAACACAGACATTCTTGTTATAAGTAGTATAGGATATCACACTGTGGAAACATCGGTTAGTGGACGAAGTACGATTAATGTAACTTTAAAAATAGCAATAAAAACTTCAACGGAGATAGTAATTAATACAGGAATTTTTGAAAGATCGAAACAAACCTTTACAGGAGCCTCTACAAGTTTTAAGGGTGAAGATCTTAGAAACATTACCAATCAGAATATACTTTCTGCTTTATCCATAATGGATCCTTCTTTTAAATTGATAGAAAATAATCTTGCCGGATCTGATCCAAATCAATTACCGGATTTTCAAATCAGAGGACCAGGAAGTATTAAAAGTAATTTAAATGAGAAATTTAATGGAAATCCCAATATACCAATGTTTATGTTGGATGGGTTTGAAGTGAGTCTTGAGAAAATTTATGATCTTGACCCACAAAGAATTTTAGATGTTACCATTCTTAAAGATGCTGCGGCACTTTCAATTTATGGCTCCCGTGGTTCGAATGGTGTGGTTGTGATAACAACGACGCCGCCTACAGCCGGCCAACTTAGATTAACTTATAATTTTAATCTGAATTTTGAAGCAGCTGATCTTTCCGGTTATAGCTTATTAAACGGTGCAGACAAACTGGAATATGAAAGGCTGGCAGGTTTATATACCCCAAATTCCTATATCAGCAATGGTGAATCATATAGTTTCTATTATAATGAAAGACTGAAACTTGTAAAGCAGGGAAATAATACAGATTGGCTGTCTAAGCCCGTGAAAGATTTAGGAGTTAATACGAAACATGCTATCACCCTGGAAGGAGGAGATAGAGCTTTTCGTTACGAAGTTAATATGTCCTACAATCCTTCCGCCGGAATAATGAAAGGTTCTGGTCGGGATAGGAAGGGAATAAGTGCCAAGCTCAATTATAATGTTAAGAATTTACGCTTCTTCAACCAGATGACTTTTGATAACGTAAAGGTAACCAACTCTCCTTATGGTAATTTTAGTACGTATGCTTATTTAAATCCTTACTATAATCCTTATGATGAAAATGGAGAGCTGAAAAAGGTGTTGTATAATATCAGATCAGTGAGATTTCCAACAGTTGTCATTACTAATCCCATGTACAATGCAACGATAAATACAAAAGATGAAAGCAGGTACGATAATTTCATTAATAATTTTGGCATGGAATGGAAAATGAACAGGGAATTAAAATTCGATGCTAAATTTTCCATTAACAAAAAAACTCAGATTACCGATATTTTCAAGCCTTCAGATCACACAGACTTTATGAATCTGAGTAAGAAAGGAAGTTATTATAAAGCTACGGGTGAAACTTTTCAATATGAAGGCTCTGCAGGAATTAATTATACAAAAAGATTGGATAGAAGCCTGATTGTGCTAAATGGCAATTACAATATACAGGAAATTAAGAATGATCTCTATAGTATTACCGCCTCGGGATTTCCTAATGACCAGATGGACCATATTGGAATGGGACTAGAATTTCTTGAAGGAACAAAACCCCAGGGATATGAATCCACAACTAGACTTATGGGAATGCTGGGTAGTTTGAATTACAGTTACGATAATCGGTTCCTGGGAGATTTTTCCATTAGATATGATGGGTCTTCCCAGTTTGGCAGTGATAAAAGATGGGGAGCTTTCTGGTCAGCCGGATTAGGTTGGAATCTGCATCAAGAAATGTTCGTGAAAAATTTGGATTACATAAACGTATTAAGACTGAGAGGGTCGATTGGTTATACGGGTAGTCAAAATTTTTATCCTTACCAATCTATTCTGATGTACCAATATTTAACGAATATAACTTATGATAATAATTTTGGGGCAGTAGTAGATGCTTATGGAAATACAAATTTAAAATGGCAACGGACCCAGAAAAGAAATATCGGACTAGACTTCGAATTATTTAAAAGTAAAGTTAACGGGTATGTCAACTTTTATTCTGACTATTCCAGAGATGTATTAGTAGATGTTACTTTACCACCTTCACTCGGCTTTGATACATACAAAGCAAACCTGGGAGAAGTACAAAACAAAGGTTTTGAGGTATACCTAAGAACTGAAATCATTTCCAATCCGTCCAGTAAATTCTATTGGAATGTTTTTGGGTCAGTAGTGCATAATAGTAATAAGCTAAATAAAATTTCAAATTCACTGCGCTCATTCAATGATTCAGCGGATAGCAAACTTTCCAATAAACCATCCATCAGATATGTGGAAGGACAATCAATGAATACCATTTGGGTTGTAAAATCTCTGGGTATTGATCCTGCAACAGGAGAAGAGGTTTTTTTAGATAAAAATGGAAACATTACGAATGAATGGAGTTCTGCAAATTATATACCTTATGGTAATACAGATGCATCTGTAGAGGGCACTATTGGTACAAATGTGGGATATAAAGGATTCCAGTTAAATGTTCACATGATGTACAATGCAGGTGGGGATATTTACAATAATACTCTTGTTAATAGGGTTGAAAATGTTGATCCAAATTATAATGTGGATAGTCGGGTATTTTATGATCGATGGAAAAAACCGGGCGATATAGCTGATTTTAAAGGTATTACCAATAGATCAATCACTCGACCCACCTCAAGATTTGTGGAAAGAGAAAACACCGTTGAGCTGAAATCTGTCAATCTTTCATATACGATTAGCGAAGGAAGATTTCTTAGCAAACTAGGACTTGAAAGAGCCCGTGTTAGCGGATATCTAAATGATGTATTTAGAGCTTCTACTGTTAAAGATGAACGTGGTATCAATTACCCATATTCAAAACACTATGCCCTGGCGTTACAGGTAATCTTTTAAATGAAAAAAATGAAAAAATATATAATACTTACATTATTCCTGTTCACACTTGTCTGCACGGGTTGTAAAAAATGGTTTGACGTGACACCTTCAACAGAGATGAAGGGATCGGTTTTATTTTCTAATCAGGCGGGATTTAGAGATGCATTAACCGGCGTGTATGCATTAATGACACAAACGAATTCCTACGGAACTGAACTGACTATGGGTTATGTGGATGTGCTTGCGCAGACTTATGATTATGTGCGTACTGCGTTCGGCCATTCCTATCAGAATGCTGCTAATTATAATTATACAGAAGCAGGGGAACAGGCAAGGTTACTTAGAATTTGGAGGCAACAATATAAAGCTATTGTCAATTGTAATATAATTATTCAACAGGCAGATGAAAAGAAAGCAATGTTTTCCGGGAAGAATTATAATATTATTAAAGGAGAAGCATTAGCTCTCAGAGCTTTCCTGCATTTCGATTTGTTGCGTTTATTTGGTGAACCAACAGTAGCAGGTCTGGGCAAAAAGGCAATACCCTATGCAAATGCCTATACAAATGTTGCTTTTCAACAAAGTACTGGAACTGAAGTAATTAATCAGGTAATTAATGATCTTACAAGTGCCAGAGAACTCTTACTTGACGCTGATCCATATGGCCCTCAGCGGATTGATTCATCTCTTTCGATCCTCACCATGGGCGATCGTAAAGTGAGAATGAATTATTATGCAGCTACAGCCGTAATGGCGCGTGCTTATTTGTATAGTGGTGATAAAGTGAATGCACTCAAGATGGCAAAAGAAGTGATTGATTCAAAATTATTCCCTTTATTCAGTAATGTTTCAGGACAAACAGAAAAGAAAAATTATATTTTTCCTACTGAGCAGGTATTTTCTTTAACAATACCAGATCTGAAAACAAGATATGCAGATCGGCTTTTTCCCGAGGTCGTATATAGCGGCAGCACGACTTCTTTGACAATACGAAACTCCACTTTGAACTGCATATTTCCTGCGGGAATTAATACTGATTACAGGTTAAATTGGTTTGAAACTGCGACTTCTGCTGCAATGCGTATTTCAAAATATTCCTATAATACGATTATACCACTGATCAAAATTTCAGAAATGTACCTGATTGCAGCAGAGGCTGAATCTTCTCCATCTGTTGCAGTGAAAACTTATATCAATCCACTAAGAGCACATAGAGGGATTTCAGAACTAGATGCTAATTCTGCCAATCAATCTTTGGTTGGTACAGAAGTTAGGTTAGAATATAGGAGGGAGTTCATAGGTGAAGGGCAACTTTTCTATTATTATAAAAGGCTTAATGTCCAAAAATTTCCAACGTTATCAACTTTTGCAAATAGTGATATGGTATATAAGTTACCCATCCCAAATACTGAAATAGAATTTGGAAATATTGACTAGCATTAATTATTTAAAAGATATTTATAAATGAAAAAATTAATCAACACAGCATTTATTTTATTAGTAATTACAGCTATCAGTTGTAAAAAAAATGAAATAATAAAATATCAGGAGAAGCCGGCAGTTTATTTTACTCATTTGCCAGATGGGGATAGTTTGGTTTACTCCTTTATCGGTAAGACTGTTTCAACCGATACACTGTATTTAGATATGAAACTGCTAGGCAACAATTTGTCATCTGCAAAAAAGTATAAAGTTGAGGTTAATGAAGGTATGACTACTGCTAAGGCGGGTGTTCATTATAAAGCACTGGAGGATTTTTATACTTTCCCTCAAGATGTTTTCAATACCAAACTCCCAATAATAATCTACAATACAGACGAAACACTTAAAACAAAGTCGGTTAATCTTACACTCACTATTAAGAGTACAGAGGAATTAAATACCGGATATCCAACAAAAATAAATGCTCGTATAGTAATCACCAATCAGTTAATTAGACCCAGTTACTGGAACGGGTTATTGGTGATTTTTTATGGTGAATATTCTAAAGTGAAACATTCCACTTGTATTCAATTACAAGGTCATGATTTCCCTGTGACTCAGAATCTCGCAATGGATCCGCCATACGGTATTGCCTATTGGATGAGCTATGGGCGGGTGGCGGCAAAATATTTTACGGATAACATTGTCTATGATGAAAACGGCAATAGAATCCTTCCATGGGCTGCGCTCTAATCCTCAGTCTATTATAAAATCTTTCTTTTAAAATAAAGTTTATGCGAAAAATCTCAATATTACCAGCTTTTCTTATCATAATATTATTCACTTATTCCTGTGTTAAAGATCATTCTCCATTAGAGATTGACAAACTGAATGAAGTAACTATTAAAGGTATCTCTGACACAGTTATAGTTTCAATGGGGGATACTTTAAAAATAAATCCTGTTTTAGAAATGTCTGGCAATACCAATACATCCTATGATTATTTATGGTATTCATTTACAACCAATATGCAGTTTTCTGCGGATACACTATCCAAGGAGAAAAATATTGCCGCTCCTATCAAATTAGTTCCGGGAACCTATTCCTTAGTTTTTAGAGTAATGGATCGTAATACCGGCATTTTTTATAAAAGTACCGTTTCCCT
>JBDSBN010000437.1:0-27100 GCA_039921585.1 Ginsengibacter sp.
CCAATTATTTCTAATCCATCAATGAGTTTCAATTGAGCAGTTGCATAGCTCAGCAATTCCTCCTCATGTTTTTTACCAAATACCTCATTGATCTCTTTCGTGAATTCCAAAGCATATTTTAAAGCAATGGTATCCGCAATATTTGGAGTTCCTGCTTCATATTTATATGGAAGTTCATTATAGGTCGTTTTTTCAAATGTCACCTCTTTAATCATTTCCCCACCACCCATGAACACCGGCATACTCTCCAATAATTCTTTTTTGCCATATAGAATTCCAATTCCAGTGGGGCCATATACTTTATGCCCGGAGAATGCAAAGAAATCGCAATTCAATTTTCGAACATCTATATCCAGATGCACAGCAGATTGAGCGCCATCAATGAGTACGATAGCACCTGCTTCGTGTGCCAGCTTAATTATTTCTTCAACCGGATTAATGGTACCCAAAGCATTTGATACATGAGCTACTGCAACCAGTTTTGTTTTAGGCGAAAGAAGTTTTTTATATTCATCCATTAATAATTCTCCATCGTCACTTACGGGAATTACTTTTAAAATTGCTTTTTTGTCTTCGCACAACATTTGCCAGGGCACAATATTCGAATGATGCTCCATTTCAGAAATGATGATTTCATCTCCTTCATGAATATTTTTTCGGCCCCAGGTATACGCTACCAGATTAATTCCTTCAGTTGTTCCCCGGGTAAAAATAATTTCTTCCTTAAATTTTGCTCCCAAAAAAAACCTGGCTCCTTCCCTGGTGGATTCATAGGCTGTCGTTGCCTCTTCTGCAAGCATATGAATACCTCTGTGAATATTGGCATTATACTTTGAATAATATTCCATTAGTGCATCCAAAACCATTTGAGGTTTTTGGGCAGTAGCGGCATTATCAAAATAAACCAATGGGCGATTATGGACAGTCCGTTTCAACACAGGAAACCGATTCCTGATTTGCTGAATATCCAAGTCTGATGATATGGTAGAAAGAGTTTCCAAATTCAATATTTTTTTGCCTGGAAATTAAGAGTTATATAAGTTCGTATGTTTTAAAACTCTTTTCAAAGCCATCATATAACCTACATGCAGGCCGTCATGAAATGCTACAAATTTGATGGCATCTTCTATATTTTCAATCCGAAGATCAGCATAAGAACTCAGTTCAAATGCTTTGTAATTCTTGAATAAACCATTCTTTAGATCTTCTTCCAATCGATCGATTGTCGAAAAGAACTCATTTTCCAATTGGTCATATTCTGCGGAATCGATAATTCCTTCAGGCTTTGAACCTGATTTATACTTTTGAATCAATTTCAGATCCACAACCGGTTTTTCACCAGAACTAAGGTAACACAATCCTTGTTGAACAGAAATCACGTGACCAAAATTCCATATCAGGTTATTATTAAACCCTTCCGGAATGATATTTAATTGCTCAATAGAAAACTCTTTCAAAAGATTGGTAACAAAACTTCTCGCTCCCTTAATAATTTCGAAAGACTTTTCCATTGAGTCAATTTTTTAATTTTTTGAATACTAAGAACAAATTATGCCAGTATTTCCTCACGCACATGAAGCCTTTCCACAATCAGTGAAGTCACATAATCATGAATCGGTTCAATCTTTATCTGAGATACAATATCTTCTGCAAATGCATTCAATAACATAGCCTGAGCGTCTTCTTTTGCGATTCCTCTTGTCCGCAGGTAATATAATGCTTCATTATCCAGTTGCCCAATTGTACAACCATGAGAACATTTTACATCATCAGCAAAAATCTCCAGCTGTGGCTTTGTGTTTACCGTTGCATTTTTTGATAGTACAATGTTTTTATTTGACTGATATGCATTTGTTTTTTGTGCATCTGGTCTAACAATGATTTTCCCGCTAAACACAGCATTGGCATAATCATCGATAATTCCTTTATATAATTCATTACTAAAACAATTCGGCATGGTGTTGTCCACCAATGTGTGATTGTCCACGTGTGTTCTGCCTTTTAGTAAATACAATCCATACATATGGCCTTCGTTTCCGGCTTTTTCCATAATGATGTCGATATTATTTCTAATAACTCCACCATCCAAAGAAATGGTCACTGTATGAACATAACATTTTCCTACCTGACGAATATGCGTGGTACCAACATGATTGGAATTTTCCGAATCATTCTGAATTTTATAATATTCCATTATGGCATTATCCATCACTACAATCTCGACCACTTCATTCGTAAAGCTATCCATTGCGCCAAAGGTCTTATACGTTTCAACTACCTGAACTTTTGCACTTTCTTCTACGTAAATAAGGCTTCTTGGCTGTGCCAACACATGATTTCCGTGCGTATCTGTGATATTGTAAACATAAATAGGATGCTCTACTACTTCATTCTTATTTGCTGCAATAAAAACACCTCCATTCATAAAAGATGTATTTAAAGCATGAATGCCGTCGTTAATAAACAAACTGCTCTTATCCAAATGTTCTTTTACAATATCCTTATAACTTCCGGTAGCAGCTTCTTCCAAAGGAAGGATGGCTAGCTGAGCGTCAGAAGAACGGATGGTTGATAAAGAAGGTTGGTAAGCCCCATTAATAAAAACCAGTTCATTTGCGTTTTCTGCACCCGGAAGGCGCATGGAGTCAATATCCTCCTGGCGAATATTATTCACTGCCTGCAGGTCATATTCTTTTTTAAACAAATTGCTTATAAAAGTATACTTCCATTCCTCATCTTTAAAACCAGGGATTCCCGCAGTTTTAAATTGTTCGAAACCAGATTTTCTTATTTCAGATAATGCACTTTCTGCCTGGCTCTTCTCTAATTCTTTATATTTTTCTCCGATGTAATCGGTACTTATATTCTGCATATAATCTTCTATTTTTTTACAGCCTGGGCTGTTATTATTTTAATAAATGAAGCGAATCATTTAAGGCTTTTTTTCCGAAGGGAAAAATTATTCCCCACTGCTTAATGATTTAAACAGTTGCCGCTTCATTGATTTCGTCCTTGATAAAATCGTATCCCTTTTCTTCTAATTCAAGAGCAAGTTCTTTCGTTCCTGACTTAACGATACGACCATTTACAATTACGTGAACAAAATCCGGCTGCAAATAGTTCAATAATCTCTGATAGTGTGTAATGACAATTACCGCGTTCTCAGAAGTACGTAATTTATTTACGCCATTGGCAACAACCCGCAATGCATCAATATCCAAACCTGAATCCGTTTCGTCCAGGATAGCCAATTTTGGTTCAAGCATTGCCATTTGGAAGATTTCATTTCTCTTTTTTTCACCACCTGAAAACCCTTCGTTCAATGAACGGCTTAAAAGTGATTTATCTATTTCAACCAAAGCCATTTTCTCCTTCATGATTTTCAAAAAGGTCACTGCATCCATTGGCTCTTCACCAGCATATTTACGCTTTTCGTTGATTGCTGTCTTAATAAAGTTTGTTGTGCTAACTCCTGGTATTTCAACTGGATATTGAAATGCAAGAAAAAGACCCAAACGAGCTCTTTCTTCCGGTGAAAGTTCTAAAATATCTTTGCCTAAAAAATCTACGGATCCTTCGGTTACTTCATAATCCTCTCTTCCTGCCAAAACAGACGCAAGGGTACTCTTCCCGGAACCATTTGGTCCCATGATAGCATGTATTTCTCCTGGTTTAACTTCTAAATTTAACCCCTTTAAAATCTCGTTTTCTTCCACCGATGCGTGGAGATTTTTAATTGATAGCATATTCTTATTATTGATGTTAATGTTTGTTTTAAAATATATTTCTTTTCGTGTGCTGAACTCTGAAGTTTGAACTGCAAACTTCAAACTAATTTATCCCACACTTCCTTCCAAACTGATTGCAAGCAGCTTCTGTGCTTCTACAGCAAATTCCATTGGTAACTGATTCATCACCTCTTTGGCAAAACCTGTTACGATCATTGCCACAGCAGTTTCTGCATCAATTCCTCTTTGCTCGCAATAGAACAACTGATCTTCTCCAATTTTGGAAGTCGTTGCTTCATGCTCAATGATTGCTGTGTTGTTCTTTGATTCGATATAAGGGAAAGTATGTGCACCACACTTATCACCTAACAACATAGAGTCACATTGAGAGAAATTTCTTGCATTCAAAGCATTCTTTGCTACTTGCACTAAACCGCGATAGCTGTTATGACTTTTACCAGCGGAAATTCCTTTAGAAACGATCCTGCTTTTCGTGTTCTTTCCTAAATGAATCATTTTTGTACCCGTATCTGCCTGCTGAAAATTATTAGTCAGGGCTACAGAGTAAAATTCTCCGATACTATAATCACCTTTTAAAATCACACTAGGATATTTCCATGTGATGGCTGCTCCGGTTTCTACCTGAGTCCAGGAAATCTTTGAATGATCACCAATGCAAATTCCACGTTTTGTAACGAAATTGAAAATTCCGCCTACGCCTTTTTCATCGCCCGGATACCAGTTTTGAACAGTGGAATATTTTACTTCAGCTTTAGCCATTGCTTTAATTTCTACAATAGCAGCGTGTAATTGATTTTCATCTCTCTGTGGAGCAGTACAACCTTCCAGATAACTTACATAAGATCCTTCTTCTGCCACAATCAACGTGCGTTCAAACTGACCTGTATTTGCCTGGTTAATCCTAAAATAAGTGGATAATTCCATCGGGCACCGTACTCCTTTCGGAATATAGCAGAATGAACCATCTGTAAATACTGCTGAGTTTAATGCAGCAAAGAAATTATCCGTCATCGGAACAACTGTTCCCATATGTTGTCTTACCAGTTCAGGATGATTTTGTATTGCCTCACTTATAGAACAGAAAATAATTCCTTGTTCTGCGAGTTGCTCTTTAAAAGAAGTTGCAACAGAAACACTATCCATGACTACGTCAACAGCCACACCGGTTAATCTTTTCTGTTCATTCAACGAGATTCCTAATTTTGCAAACGTTTTTAAAAGTTCCGGATCTACCTCATCCAGGCTACCTAAAGTAGGCCTAACCTTGGGTGCAGCATAATAAATAATATCCTGGTAATTAATTTTTGGATAGGTCACATTAGGCCAGGTTGGCTCTTCCATAGTCGTCCAAAGGCGATATGCTTTCAATCTCCACTCTAGCATCCATTCTGGTTCATTCTTCTTGGAAGAGATCAACCGAATAACATCCTCATCTATTCCTTTGTTAATAACGTCCGTTTCAATATCCGTAACAAAACCGAACTCATATTCTTTCGAGACAGTTTCTTCAAGCATTTTCAATTCTTCTTCCATTCTTTATTTTTATATATTTAAACTCGTAAAAAAAATCTGGCTGCAAAGATACCCCGTTTACGTGTTTATACAAAATAGTATAAACAGTAATTGTTAACTAAATCGGGAAATTTATTGTGGAAAACTTTTACGTATGCAAAATCTGATTCCCCCTAGTTAAATTTTGCATTTTAGGGAGATTAGACCGGAAAATATTTAACAATTCCTGTAAAAGATTCTTTATTTTTTTCTGAAAAAGATTCGAATTGGTACTCCTGTAAAGTCAAAATTTTCCCGAAGCTTATTTTCCAGATAATTCCGATAGGGTGCTTTAATATCATCCGGGTAATTACAGAAAAAGGCAAATGAAGGAACCATCGTGGGTAATTGAGTAACAAATTTAATTTTTACCGCATGACCTCTAACTACCGGTGCATGATAGGTTTCCATTGCTTTTTGCATCACCTCATTCAACTTGGTGGTACTTATTTTTTGCTGACGGCTATCAAATACCTTCAGGGCAGTTTCCATCGCCTGATAAATTCTCAATTTTTCTGTTGCAGAAACAAAGAGAATGGGCACATCAGAAAAAGGAGCAAATTTCTTTTTTAACTTCGCTTCATAATCTCTTGCAGTGTTCGTGTCTTTTTCGATAATATCCCATTTATTGACAAGCACGACCACGCCTTTTCCTTTCTTTTCTGCTAAGGAAAAGATATTCAGATCCTGAGCAGTGATATCGTTTTTAGCATCAATGACTAAAATACAAACATCTGATTCATCCATTGCACTGATGGCACGGATAACAGAGTAAAACTCCAAATCCTCATTTACTTTATTCTTCCGGCGAATTCCGGCAGTATCAATGAGTATAAATTCCTTATTAAATAAATTATAGGTTGTATGAACCGCATCTCTTGTGGTGCCTGCAATATCACTGACAATTGCACGCTCCTCGCCTACCAGCGCATTCAGTAAAGATGATTTCCCTACGTTTGGCTGACCAATAATCGCGAACTTGGGTGCTGTAGATTCTTCAATTTCTTTTGATTCTACCGGCATGTCTTCTACTATCTGATCCAGAAGTTCGCCCGTACCTGTACCACTTACAGAAGAAAGAAAAAATACTTTTTCGAAGCCCAGACTATAAAACTCTGCCGCTTCCAGCTGACGTTTATGATTATCTACTTTATTGACTACCAGATAAACCGGCTTGGTTGTACGTCTAAGCACATTGGCCATTTCCTCATCCAGGGCAGTAATACCTGTAGCCACATCCACCATGAATATAATTGCATTTGCTTCTTCTACGGCAATATGCACCTGTTTGCGGATTTCTTTTTCAAATACATCAGAACTTCCGGCTACGAATCCACCGGTGTCTATGACATTGAAATTTCTACCAATCCATTCTGCAACACCATATTGTCTGTCGCGGGTTACTCCGCTAAAGTCATCTACGATAGCTTTGCGTTGTTCCAACATTCGATTAAAAAAAGTACTCTTGCCTACGTTAGGCCTTCCTGTAATTGCTACGGTATATGACATGATTAATGGTTAATAAGTGTTTTAAATGATTCTGATTAAAAAGTAATTTGCTAATGTACTTCGATTATGGGTTGTGGATGGCCCTCATAAGTTCATTATGCGATTTTTGTAATTTTTTGCAAAGAACGTGTATTTTTATTTGAGATTTAAGATTGATACAGAGTTTTAAATTTTAGTTGGCAGAAATTGTTCTGTCTTTTTCATAAACATCCGGGTTTTATAAATATTTTAATCCAATTATATCAAATCTCCCTCGCATATGGTACTGCAAACGTTTTAAATTAAATTATCTTTGCAGAATGAATTTTAAACAAGGTCATACTTTACGGATAGCAATCTTAGATCTTTACGAAGGAGCAGAGAATCAGGGGATGCGTGGTTTGAGGTCAATCATCAAAGAATTTGGCGAAGAAAATCAGTTAAATATACTTACTAAAGAATTCGATATTCGTTTAAAAGATGAATTTCCAGGATTCGATTTCGATATTTATATAAGTAGTGGAGGTCCGGGAAGTCCGATAGATACCGAAGGTTTGCCGTGGGATACTCACTATATGGAATGGATAGACAGAATGGAGAAATACAATAACGATCCGGAGAATATAGACAAAAAGTATGTTTATTTCATCTGTCATTCCTTTCAATTGGCCAGTCGTTTTTATCAAATAGGAGAATTAGCTCGCAGAAACTCAACGGCATTTGGAGTTTTCCCGGTTCATTTATTAGAGGATGGAGAAGCTGAACCGGTACTAGCGGGATTGGAAGATCCTTTTTATGCGGTTGATAGTCGCGATTACCAGGTTATTCAACCAAATTATTCAAGATTGGAGGATTTGGGTGCAAAAATTTTGTGTATAGAAAAAGAGAGACCTCATGTACCCTATGAAAGAGCCATTATGGGTATCCGATTCAATGAATATTTCATTGGTACCCAATTTCATCCGGAAGCCGATGCTATGGGAATGACTATGTATTTAAAATCAGAAGAAAAGAAAAAAGGTGTGATTGAAAATTATGGATTTGAAAAATGGCAATCCATGATCGAACAATTAGAAGATCCTGATAAAATCCGATGGACATACAAACATATTGTTCCAAATTTTCTAAAAATCGCGCTGAAAAATCAGAAACAAGTAACAGCTGCTTAAACAAATCATTGTTCTCCTAATTTGGGTTTAGCTAAAAGAATACTTATTTTATTTCCAAACGGGTTTGTTTTTTTCATTTAAATTTGAAAACATATATCTTTCGGCGTAGGTAGTATTGAGTTAAAACAATCCTAAGCTACCTGAAAGAACTTGAATCGACCAAAAGTAGGTAGTTATCATCTTGTTTTTATGTTTTAAATAGTTGAAATGATTCCAGAATTACGCGACCAATTCAATAAAAGCTTTACACCAGAAATTTATCAGCAATTTTTAAAAGATCTGGATTCGAAACATCCCGGAAATATTGATTTTCGCGTAGCGGAAACACCCATATTCATTCCAAAAGATTTTAAGAAAAAGATGCTTGATGCGTGTGAGGCAATTGTGGATGTCATAATAGACCCGAGTTTTAAAAAACTAACGGAAAGAGCCATACCCGCACACGAAAATGTTCCCGGTGAAAATGATTATTGTGATTTTATAGCGTTTGATTTTGGAATTTGCGAAAATGAAAACGGTGAAATGGAACCGCAGTTAATCGAAATGCAGGGCTTCCCTACCCTTTTCGGTTTTCAAATATATTATCCGGAGGTGCTAGAAAAACATTTCAATATTCCAGGAAACTTTTCACCTTATATGAATGGATATACAAAGGATACATACATCAATTTTTTAAAAGAAGTCATTGTAGGTAATCACAATCCGGAGAATGTTATTCTATTAGAATTAAAACCCCATGAACAAAAAACCAGAATCGATTTTTACTGCACGCAGGATTATCTTCATATCCCGATAGTTTGTTTGACAGAGTTAGAACAGGAAGGGAAAAACCTTTTTTACAGAAAAGATGGTAAAAAGATTGCCGTTAGAAGAATTTACAATCGCATCATTTTTGATGAACTTAATCAACTGAAGAATTCTTTGGGAGATGTTGTCGATATTACACAGCCATTAGAAGTAGAATGGGCTCCACATCCTAATTGGTTTTACCGCATCAGTAAATTCACTCTCCCATTTATAAAACATCCTTTTATACCTGAAACATTTTTCTTAAATGAAATAACACAATTGCCGGGAGATCTTGAAAACTTTGTATTAAAACCCCTCTTTTCTTTTGCAGGCCAGGGAGTGATCATTGATGTGGCTAATGAGGATATTGAGAAAATCAATGATCCACAAAATTGGATTCTTCAAAGGAAGGTAAAATATGCAGACATTATAAAAACACCGGACGTTCATGCAAAAGCCGAAATCCGCATTTTTTATTTTTGGAAAAAAGGGGCGCTCCGTCCGGTGGCCACAAATAATCTTGCCCGTTTGAGTAAAGGAAAAATGATTGGAGTAAGATATAATATAGATAAAGAATGGGTCGGGGGTTCGGTGGCATACTTTGAAACCTAAGCAGCACAATTCTTTTCATGTTTATCGATCGACTTTGTATTTGCTTTAATCTATCTGCGCAAAACAATTCAAAAGAAATTTTTCATGTTATGGAGCCCATCTTACAACAATTAGAAAATTTAGATAAAATTAGTCGGCAACTGGAATTCTCCAGGGATGAAAGAACAAATCTGTTAAATACGGTGGGCAATTATGCAAACACCTTTCTTTCAGGATTGGACAATGTTCCTACATTCAGCGAAAAAGAGCCCCGGAAATCACTTGCTATTCACGAAAAAAAGTCACTGGAGGAAATTCTAAGTTTGTACCAAAGTGAAGTAGCAGAAACAGGCATTAATGCAGCTTCCGGCGGACATCTAGGCTACATTCCCGGAGGTGGAATTTTTAGTGCTGCCCTCGCTGATTTTCTCGCTGCGGTTACGAATCCCTATGCAGGTGTTTATTATGCCTCACCTGGCGCCGTTCTTATCGAAAATGAAGTGATCAATTGGCTGAAAACCATTTTCTCTTTCCCAAAAAGTGCTGTAGGCAACCTTGCTTCCGGAGGTTCTATTTCCACTTTAATTGCTCTCACAGCCGCCCGGGATAAACATCAGATAAAAAATGACCGCATCAAAAACAGTGTGGTTTATGTCAGTGAACAAATTCACCATTGCTTTCAAAAAACCTTATTAATTATTGGATTGGAGGATATTATTATCCGATATGTTCCGCTGGACGATGCGGACAAAATGAATCCGGATGCTCTGCAGGAGATCATCAAAAAAGATATTGAAGCGGGATTAAACCCATTTTTAGTAGCAGGAACGGCGGGCACAACAGACACCGGAACTGTGGACCCGTTAGATAAAATAGCAGATATAGCTGCCCAAAATAAAATGTGGTTTCATGTGGATGCCGCATATGGAGGATTTTTTATATTAACCTCCCGGAAAGACCTTTTGAAAGGAATTGAAAAAGCTGATTCATTAATCGTAGATCCACATAAAGGCATGTTTTTACCTTATGGTTTAGGAGCTGTTTTAATCAAGGATGAAAAAGCGATGCTTCATTCTAATCATTATCTGGCAAATTATATGCAGGATGCGGAAGAAGATGGCATATTAACGAACAGTCCGGCAAACCTCTCTCCGGAATTAACCAAACATTTCAGGGGTTTAAGGCTTTGGCTACCTCTGCAATTGCATGGGACAGAACCATTTATTGCCACACTGGAAGAGAAACTTCTTTTGTTACAATATTTTAGAACAAAACTTCAGGAGATAGGTTTCAATATAGGACCCACGCCGGATTTATCCATCAGTTATTTTTGGTATCCTTTTGAAAATGATTCCAACGAAAAGAACAAACAATTAATGGAAGCGATCCACAGGGATGGGAGTATTTTTTTCAGCAGTTCTGTGATCAAAAAACAATATGTCATACGCATAGCTATCTTATCCTTCAGAACAAAATTGTTACATATAGAAAAGGCTGTGGAGATGATTAAACTATGCCTGAAAGAGATTGAATAGTAACCAGTTCCTAATTCACAAACTGATGATTTAACCCTCTAAAATCCACCGGCACTATTTTACTTACTCCTGGCTCCTGCATAGTTACACCATAAATAACATCTACGGAAGCCATCGTCATTTTATTATGGGTTACAATTATAAACTGTGATTCCTTACTAAACTGCCGGATCATTTGTGTAAATTTTCCAACGTTTGCATCATCTAATGGGGCATCTACCTCGTCTAAAATACAGAATGGTGCCGGCTTAATCAGGTAGATCGCAAACAATAACGCTGTTGCAGTAAGGGTTTTTTCACCTCCACTTAATTGCGTAATGCTGGTCGGTCTTTTACCTTTCGGCTTCGCCAAAATATCAATGCCCGTTTCCGCAAGATCTTCCGGATTCATTAATATCATATCCGCCGTATCATCTTCTGTAAATAGAGCTTTAAATACTTTCTGGAAGTTTTCTCTTACGGCATTAAATGTTTCCAGAAACTTTTGATTTGCTGTAGATTCTACTTCTTGAATCGTTTGCAAAAGAGATTCTTTGGCAGTTACAAGATCATTTTTTTGTTCACCGATAAAATCAAAACGCTTCTTCATTTCTGTATATGCCTCAATCGCCGTAGGGTTTATCTCACCAATATTTTCAAGGCGCTTTTTCATCCGGTCCGTTTTTGCCTGCAATTCTTCTGCAGGTAGACTGGTCGTTCTATCTTCATCCAAAATATCATCCAAATCTACTCTAAATTCTACGTGTAATCTTTCCTTCATACCCGCCAAATGGAGCTTTAACTCATTTAACCGATCTTTCACTGAATTTAAAGTTGCATCGATTTGTTCCTTTACTTTTTGCTTTTGGCGCAAAGCTGTTTCCTTTTCGCTAAGCTGATTTCTGAAATTATAATAAGCCTGATCTGCTTCATTCAGCTTTTTCTCTTCTTCTTCTTTCTTTTTAAATAAGGAAACTACTTCTTCTTCAATCTTTTGTAAACCGGAAGTGGTAGATAATATATTCTGAGCCGAATCTGCCAATTGCTTTTTACTTGTCGCTGTTTGATTACTTAAATCGGCAAACTGCCTGCTCTTAAATTCCAATTCCTGGTTTAGAGCATTCACTTTACTTTGTTGCCTTGTCAGTTGAAGATTACTGTCATTAAATTTAGTGTTCACTTCATTAAATGCAAGCTCAGATTCTACAAACTCATCGGCGGCGATCTTCATTTTGGCATCATGTTGTTTTACCTGCTCTGCCAAATCTTCCAACAAACTGCGGGTTTCATAAATAGCCGTTTGGTTATCTTCAAGCTGTTCATTCATCTCCTCCAGTTTTCGCTCTGCGGATAACTTCTGATGCTGAATGTTTTCAATTTTATTTTGAATGGAAAAAGCAGCATTGATAAGTTCATTTATCGATTGTTGCGTTTGCTGTAAGGCCTTTTCCTTTAACTGCTCGTTATATGCCACCACTTCTCCCGACTTCTTCGAAATCTGCGCCTTTAACTCTTCTACTTTTTGGCGTTGAAGAGTGATCTGACCGGCTAGTTTTTCAAGATTTTTTGCCCGTCCAATTTTCTTTCCTTCAAATAATCCGATACTTCCGCCTGTAAGAAAATATTTTCCTTTTACATATTTACCTTCTTTTTCCAGCATTACATGGCCGTTGTTGTTCTGCATTGCGGAATCATCTTCTGCGATATACACATTTTTCAACAAATAGTTGGCAAGCATTGAAAACCTATCATCTGTTTCAATAACATCTAATGCTCTTATGGCTCCCGGTACGGTTTCATTACGAGTTTCACCCGCATCATTTAACTGATCCAGGATGAAAAATTTTGCCTTCCCTTTTTTATGTGTATCCAAAAGATGGACTGCCGTTAATCCTTCATCCATATTTTGAACAACATAGTAATTCAGATATTGTTCAAGCACATTTTCCACAGCTGCCCGGTATTGTTCTTTCACATAAATCACATCAGAAAGTAATGGCGCTGTATGATTCCAGGATGGATTATTATGTAAAAACTTGACACTTTCCGGATAGCCTTCCATTTTATCAACGAGGCTTTTAAGAAGATCGTATTCATTTTGTTTGGAATCCAATAACCGATTTTCTTCTGCCAATTTGCTTCTTAACTTCTCCAGTCCGGCCTGAGTTTCCAGGATTTGTTCCTTAGTATATTCATTGTGCTTTTTGATCTCTTCCAGCGTATTTTTCCTTTCGTTCAGATCTTCCTCTTTTTGCTTTTTCTCAATGTCCAATTTAGCAAGAGAATCCATTCGTTGTGCCTGTTCCTGTTCGATTTGGATTACGGAGCGTTGTAGATTACTAATTGAGGTATCCGCTACAGCCACTTTCTTTTCTGCCTCAAAATGGCTTCGCTGAATACTCATTTGAGTTTGACGCAATGCATCGGAAGCATTTCTTTTTTCATCAAATATCTTCCTCTTTTCTTCAGATTTTTTTCTTAACTCATCTAATAAATCTCTTTGTTCGCCAAGCTTTGAAGCTTCGTCTTCGATCTGAGTTTTAGTAAACTGAATACTCTCATCAATTCCTTTTAATTGACCTTCGGCCTTTAGCAAGAAATCTTTTAAACTATTTTCTTTTTCCTTAAGATATTGCAAACTCTGGGACGCTAAATTCTTATCATTTTCCTTTTTCCGAACAGAATCGGTCAATTCATTAAAGGCATGTTGCAATTCCTGAAGTGCTTGTTCCTTCTCGATAAAGGAAACCTTTTCTTTCTCCAGAGAAGCTTCCTCCGTGGCGATAATTGCCTCTAGTTCAAACTTTTTATCCGTCTCTGTATTTTGCTGATCGTTTAATTCGCGATAGGTATCATTAAATCCTTCAAGAGCTGCCTTTGCCATTTCAATACTAGCTTCCCGGTACTCTTTCTTTATTTCATAATATTTCTCCGCTTTTTTCGCCTGACTTTCGAGCGTTTTAAGTTGGTTATTTATTTCAAACAGCAAATCTTCAATGCGCGCTAAATCTTGTTCAGTAGCATCTAGCTTTTGCTTTGCTTCCCGCTTCCGGGTTTTATAAATAGTAATTCCGGCAGCCTGTTCCAACATTCTCCTCCGGCTATTATCCTTATCCTTGATAATATCATCCACCATCGCAAGCTCGATAATCGCATAACTATCAGTACTGATGCCGGTATCCATAAATAGATTGTGGATATCCTTCAACCGGCAACTCACATCATTTAAGCGGTACTCACTTTCTCCGTTCTTATAATACTTTCTTGTTACTGTAACTGTATTAAATTCAGTGGGTAATAAATTTTTTGTATTCTCAAAAGTAAGGCTCACCTCCGCCAATCCACTTGGGTTTCGGTTTTTGGATCCGTTAAAAACGAGACTTTCCAGATTTTCACTTCTCAGTTGACTAATTTTCTGTTCACCGATTACCCAGCGGATGCTATCAATAATATTACTTTTACCGCAACCATTGGGACCGATGACGCCCGTAACCCCTTCATCAAAATTAATGACCGTTTTATCGGCAAAACTCTTAAACCCCTTAATTTCTAAACTCTTTAATCTCACGATATTCTTTTTTACTTCGCCTATATAAAAATTTTCACAAGCACGCAAATATAACGCACCTTCTAATAAGAATGATAACTAGTCCCAGCATAGTTCTTTAAGTTATACACACCTTCTGCACAGGAGTCTTTATTCTATTAGAAATATTTTAATATACGGTTTTTATAAAATTGATTTTTTAAATTTGCATAATTTTTAGTATTATACATATCATTTAAAACCCTTTATTATTTAACTCCAGATTTTAATACAAATCTGATAAACAATCTTAAATAAAATGCATATGAAGAATTTCCTGGTACCAATTGACTTTTCCGATACATCTATAAACGCAGCAAGCTATGCTATCGCACTTACTAAAAATATTCCGGATGCAAAAGTCACCCTTTATCACGTTTATAGTAAAATAAGCTTTGCGACACTTTCAGCGAAAGATGAAGGTTCCAGACAAAAGGTATCTGAGGAAGCACTTCAGGAAATCGTTCAAAATATCGGCGCAGATGGAAACAATATTTCCGTGGTGGCAGAGGAGGGATCTTTTGTAGAAAATATCAAAGATTATACAATGGGCCACTATATTGATATGGTGATCATGGGTATCACCGGAAGTTCCAGAATCACACAGGTTTTTATGGGTACGAATACACTAAACGTGATCCGACATATTGATTGCCCGGTGATGATTATTCCTGCAGCAGCTCAATTTAATGGATTTAATCACGCCGTATTTGTATCAGATTTCCAGGACGTAGCACGGACTACTCCATTTGCCTCTTTGCAAAAAATCCTGGATACATTCGAACCCAAATTGGATATTTTAAATGTAGATAGTGAACACTTTGTTGAATTGACAGAAGAATTTAAAATCGAAAGAGTTGCCATGGAAGATAAATTAGGAAAATATGACCCTAAATTCTCTTTTCTGAGAGCTTATGATTTCCTGGATGGAATTAACAGTTATGTGGAAACGAAAAACATTGACATTATTTTGTCCTTACCTCGTAAGCATAGCTTCTTAAGTCAGTTATTTAAGACAAGTCATACTAAAAAACTTGCTTATCACAGTACTGTGCCAATCATTGCTATACCTGGTTAAATTCATGGGCGATTACCCCCGGTAATTACAATTATAAAATCTTCATTGCTTCTGATTATTGAGTTTCTTAATAATCAGAAGCATTTTTTTTCCTACTTCAAAAGAAAAACAGAAATACCTGATTCGATTAAAAAAACCAGGCTTGTTTTTTTTATTAATAAAAGGAAGAACTACCTTGCCATCCAAATGATACTGATTACTTTTTATGAAAAATATTAAATTAATTGAAGTCCCAAGTGAATTAGGAGCAGGTACGAGAGGAGCCAGCCTTGGAGTGGAAGCCATCAAAATAGCAGCCCTTGATTATATGAGTAATTTCTTTGTACATTTTCCTTCGGAAAAAGTCAAAACAGAAAATCAATTACTTTTCGAACCGATTCATTCACCCTATGCCAAAAGACTACACGGTGTTGTAACCATGTATGAAAGAATTTCAAAAGCGGTGGAGGACACCATTAAGAACAACTTTTTTCCGGTGGTTTTGAGTGGAGATCACAGCAATGCAGGAGGTACGATCGCCGGAATAAAAAATGCTAAACCAAACAGCAGGTTAGGCGTTATATGGATAGATGCACATGCTGATTTGCATACTCCTTACACAACCCCATCCGGAAATATCCATGGGATGCCCTTATCCGTTTCTATTGGAGAAGACAACCTGGAAAGTAAAGTGCATGATCTGGATGAAGTAACCAAAAAACAGTGGAATCAATTAAAAATGATGGGCAAAATGAATCCAAAAGTTTCGCCTTCAGACGTCGTTTTAATCGGATTAAGAGATTTTGAAAAGGAAGAAAAATTCCTAATAGATAAACATGGAATGAAAGTAATTACCACGAGCGAGCTACGGCGTAAAGGAGCTGAAAGTGTGGTCCGATCTGCATTGCGTTACTTAAATGAGTGCACAGATATTTATGTCAGTTTTGATGTGGATTGTCTCGATTCATCCATTTCACGCGGTACAGGCACACCTGTTAGCAATGGGCTCCGTGAAAGAGAAGCAGAAGATCTCGTGAGTAAATTTATGCAGAACAGAAAAATTTGCTGTTTTGAAATTACTGAGGTAAATCCTACTTTGGATAAAGAAAACCTAATGGCAGAAATTGCCTTTAATATTTTACAAAGAAGTGTAAATGTTTTGATGATGAATTAGGTTGGGATTCATTTTAAAGGATGGATTCAATGATGTATTCGGTTTTATTTATTTCCACTCTCTCACCGATTTTTCTTCCTAATAATTTTTGGCCGAGAGGCGATTGTGGAGAAAGAGCGATGATTTTTTCTGAATCTACTTCTGCCTTTCCAAGTGCGGTGCTTAAAAATAAGTACCCGTTATTTGTTTTTATAAGACTCCCATTTATAACAAAATCTGAGCTTATATCCGGATCTATCATTTTCAAGGCGTTCCTCTTATTCAATGCATCTTCCAACTGACTACCTGTATTTGCCTGCTCTATCTGCAGCATTGCCAGGCCAACTTCATGTTTATCACCCGCGGTGCTTTTAGTTTCATTTCCGGCACTTTCTTTAAGATCTGTCAAAACCTTTTGAATAGAATTGACTCTTTCTTCAATCATCTGCAGATAATAAAAATAGACTTTTTGCTTAAACGTCATAGGATACTTTACGAATTAAAAAGAGGCAATATAAACTTAAAGAAGAGATCAGGAAAATCAAATTAGGAGGGCCAAAAAAAATAAAATCACATTCACCTATTTCCAAAAGAGGCCATTTCGAAGTTTGTATTTTGGGGAGGGCAGGAATTAATATATCTAAATAAGTGTTCAAACCAGGCTTCGCCTGAAGTAACATCATTAATATAAATAGTAGACAAAATTCTAAAAAAAATTTTCCCATTCCATAGGCAGAAAGTTGGAAACTTCCAACAAGGTAATTTGTGAAAATTTTGACCTTATCAACGTATGTTTGCACTTCATGACCTTCAACGACCTTTTAACTAACCCGGAGATTTTAATTTTTATTTCCTTTTGTATAATCAGTCTTATACAACTATTCTATTACTTATACTTTTTTTCCCGATTAGCTTTTTATACAAAGAAAGAAAAAACCGTGTCTCAAACCCATCCGGTTTCTGTCATAATCTGTGCACGTGACGAAGCAGAAAACATCGTAAAAAATCTGCCTGGAGCGTTGATACAAAATTATTCAACTACACATGAAGTCATCGTAGTCAACGATAATTCTTATGATGAAACCAAATATATTCTTCAGGAACTTAACAAAGAATATAAGCATATGAAATTGGTGGAATTAACCCAGGAAGCTCAATTTATTCCAGGAAAAAAATTCCCATTGAGTGTCGGAATAAAAACTGCCCGTCATGAAATCGTTTTATTAACCGATGCCGATTGTGTTCCTGCTTCAGAATTTTGGATTGAAAAAATGCAGGATGGATTTCATAATGGAATCGACATTGTTTTAGGATACGGTCCTTTGAAAAAGAAAAAAGGATTCTTCAACAAAATTGTTCGCTGGGAAACTTTTCATACTGCATTGCAATACTTATCCTATGCCCAAAGCTGATTAACTTATATGGGAGTGGGTCGTAATTTAAGTTATAAGAAATCCATTTTCTTTAAAAATAAAGGATTCTCAGCGCATAATCATGTGCCTGGAGGCGATGACGACCTGTTCATTAATAAAGTAGCTACACGCGACAATACGGCGATAGAAATTGATCCGGAATCATTTACTCTTTCAGAACCTGCCACTAATTGGAAGCAATGGAGCAGACAGAAAAGCAGACATTATACAACGAGTAAATACTATAAAGGAATTCATAAATTCCTTTTAGGACTTTATGCATTTTCGCAATTTATTTATTATCCATTATTTATTATTGCTTTAATATTTTTTGACTGGAGATGGGTCTTGGGAGTATTTGGCGTAAGATTTATAATACAAATCATCATCTTTTATAAAACCACCAAAAAGCTGAATGAGAAAGACCTTTTTCCATGGTTTTTATTCTTTGACATATCGATGTTTTTTTATTATTTATTCTTTGCCCGAACGTTGGTTAAAAAACCACGAAAACAGTGGAAATAATAAAGGCATCAATTTCCCTTAAAACAATCTAGTTTTATCTTAAATAATCAATAAAAACAATTTTTAAACTGGGAGGTAATTGCCTGAAAAAGCAACATCCTCTTTTCTTTCAATCAATATGTTCTATGCAAATAATCACAAAATACTTTGATGATTTTACTGAAAAACAACTGCAACAACTTGATGCATTAAAATCGCTTTACGAGGACTGGAATCAAAAGATAAATGTGATTTCAAGAAAAGATATGGATCAATTTTACAAACATCATGTCCTGCATTCCCTCTCTATAGCCGCTCATTTTGATATACCTGAAGGATATGAAGTGATGGACCTTGGAGCGGGCGGAGGTTTTCCGGGAATTCCTTTAGCTATTTTCTTTCCTGAAGTTCAGTTTCATTTAGTAGACAGCATCAACAAGAAACTAAAAGTGGTGCAAACCGTTGCCACAGAAATCGGATTAACGAATGTAACAGTACAACATACGCGGGCCGAAGATATCAAAAACAGAAATTTTGATCTTGTTGTTTCAAGAGCCGTAGCGCCACTTAGAGATCTTTGGTTCTGGAGCAAGCCTTTATTAAAAAAGAAGCCGGTGGACCAGCCTAAAAAGCTTACCGGACTCATTTGTCTGAAAGGTGGTGATCTCTCCCAGGAAATCCATGACAGCGGATTGCGTCCACGCATCACCGAAATTGAGAAACTTTTTGAAGAAGAGTTTTTCAAAGAAAAATATATTCTTCATTGCGGATAAATCCGAATGACGTCTGTTTGAAAAAATAATCTTTAAGCCCAAAATAAAATGGCTGCCCGAAATTGCATCAGACAGCCATTTTTATAAATAAAACTTTCTTATTACCAGTTTATTTTGAGTGTATTATTACTTTGATCTACATCGGCCATACGTTTGGACGGATCAATTTCTACTGAAATAAGATCTCCCAGACGATGTTTGAATTCCAGTGTGTAGGTAGGATTAGTCCAGTGCCACTCTTTATGAACAATCCGGACATTATTACCTTCAGCGGGTTTATTACCAAACATCAAATCCAAAGGAATATAGTGCATTTCAGAACTACTATCTTTAAACGTCAATTTTAAATCAATTGGCATGGGCATATCTCCTATACGCCTGAGTCTTATTTTAGAATTCCCACCTTCTTCCCAGAGACTATCAATTTTATAGTCAATCGTCTTTGTGGTATTTACCCAATATTGATTATACCATGAAAGTTGCATTCCGCTTACATCTTCTGCCACTCTTTTAAAATCATTGGGAGTAGGATGTTTAAATTTCCAGCGGTTAAAATACTCTAATAATATTTTATCTCTTAAAGAATCGCCAACGATATAACCCAATTGCTCCAAATAGATTGCTCCTTTGCTGTAAGCATTTACACTAAAAGCATAATTCGTTTCATAATGATCTGAGAAGGTCGTCATTGGTTCGGCTAATCCACTTTTCGAAAGTGCATAATAACTTCTGTAAGCGCCATCATGACTGGTCCTCAGTTGAAGTTTTGGATCAGCGCCCTTAAGAATATTATCATAATATGCGCCTACTTCTGAGGTTGACCAGGAGGTAAATCCTTCATCCATCCAGGGGTGACTTATTTCATTGGTAGCTAAAACCATGTGATACCAATTATGCATCAATTCATGAAAAACTGTACCAAGACCAGGACCTTTCAATAAGGTTGCCATCGCATACTCCATTCCGCCATCTCCTCCCTGAATAAATGAATACTGAGGATAAGGATATGCACCAAATCTTTTTTCAATATAAGGTAACATGGTATATGCAGCATCCATCACCTTTTCCCAACTCTTTCTTACCGCAGGTGTCCCTTTTTTATAGATCACATGAAGATCTACACCATTTAATTTTTTTGTGATGTGCTCATATTCCGGATCTGCAGCCCACACAAAGTCGTGCACATTTTTCCCAACAAAATGCCAGCTTCTTTTTGCTCCGGAAATATTTTTCAATGGAGTTCCCGGTTTATCATATCCCCACCCTATTTCAGAGGCGTTCATTAATACTCCGGTTCCGCCAAGTTTATAATTTTTATCAATATTTATAGTAACATCAAAATCTCCGAATGGAGCATAAAATTCACGGGCAACATATTGAGCCGGATGCCATCCTTCAAAATCATAAGCAACTATTTTAGGAAACCACTGACTCATACTGTACCTCACTCCTTCCTCATTATCCCGGCCACTTCTTCTAATTTGAACGGGCACCTGCGCTTCAAAAACCATATCAAAAACAACTTTACTATTGGCCTTAATTGGTTTTAGAAGAGTTACTTCCAGAATAGTTCCAACCACGTTCATCGGTTGCTCAACTCCATTTATTTTTAAGGATTTCACTTTGTTATAACCGATTTCAGACGGACTTAATTTTGAAATCCTATCAGTAACTCGTCGATCCCAATCAGGTTGTCCGCCTATATTCGATTTTCCTAACTCCCTGCTTCTGACATCCATTTGGCTGCCCGGTTGAAAAGCATTCCAATAAAGATTAAAGAACACTTTCTTCAAATCATCGGGAGAATTGTTCGTGTATTCCAAAGTTTGCTTACCATGGATCAGATTTTTCTCTGTATCCATGTCTACTTTTATCACATACTTCACATGCTGTTGCCAGTAATTAGATTGTGCTGTTGTTGTAAACGAAACGAACAGTAGACAAAATACAATAAACCTTAGTCTTTTAATTTCCATATTAGTGTTTAAAATTTAATACCCGTAAACATCGGAAATAAAGAACTAAAAAAAAAACAAAATGTGCAAAAGGATTGAGCGATGAAGTGGATGCGTTGTTGAACAGTCTATGCCGTTGAATTCTGTGCATTAAACAGGCTGTGCAGTTGAATGCTTCGCACTGGACAAGCTTCCCTCGTTGATTAACACGATAGTATTGGACAGGCTTCGCCACTGAACTGTTTTCAATCAATGAAACAATTCAAACAACTTTAAACTAAAATTTTGTAGGGATATTCCTATTTATACCCAAGTATTTTAAGCATACTCTGTGCACTTTGCTCTTTTGCGTACAACCAGTCTATTTGTTTCCCGTTTTTATCATAATCAATAATGATGTATTTAGGAGATGGTATTAAGCAATGCTTGATTCCTCCGTATCCACTAATCTGATCCTGATAGGCGCCTGTATGGAAGAATCCTACATATAACGGCTCTTCTTCTCCATTGATTTTTGGCAAAAACACCTCATTAATATGCTCCTCGGAGTCATAGTAATCATGACTATCACAAGTAATGCCACCCAGAGTTACACGTTGGTATTCCTCCTTCCATTTATTAATCGGCAGCATTAGGAATTTCTCACAAATCCCCCAAGTATCGGGTAAAGTAGTGATGAAAGATGAATCAATCATATACCAGGTTTCGCGGTCATTTTGGTTTTTTTGTCCGATAATACTGTAAATATGTGCCATAGATTCTCCGACGGTATAACTTCCAAATTCAGTGAAAATATTGGGCATAGGAACTTTGGATTTCTTGCAGGCAACCTTTATGTTCCGAACAATTTCATTGATCATTTCCTGGTAGTTATAATCAAAACCAAGAGAATGTTTAATTGGAAATCCTCCACCGATATTAATAGAATCAAGTTCCGGACAAATTTTCCTTAATTGACAGTACAGGTTGATTACTTTATTTAATTCACTCCAGTAATACACATCATCCTTAATTCCCTTGTTTAAAAATATGTGTAGCATTTTAAGCTGAAACCGATCTTCATTTCCTTCAATCTCATCCACATAAAATTCAAGAATATCTTTTGCGCGAATGCCCAGGCGGGATGTATAAAAAGGGAAATTTGGTTCTTCTTCGGCAGCTACGCGGATTCCAATGTTAAATGGCTTTTTAACTGATTTTCGATAGGCTTTTAATTCTTCTTTATTATCTAAAACCGGGATAACATTTTTAAATCCGGTATTAATAAGTTTTGCGATACGGCTGGTGTAAGATTTCTGTTTGAAACCATTACAAACAATAAATATATCCTTTGTAATTTTTTTGCTTTCGTAAAGTTTGTTGATGATCTCGATATCATATGCATAGGATGTTTCGAGATGAATACCATGTTTTAAAGCTTCCTCAATCACAAAAGAAAAATGAGAACTTTTAGTACAATAACAATAATGATACTGCCCTTCATATTTATGCTTTTTGATGGCATTTTCAAACATTATTTTTGCTTTGTTTATCTGCATTCCAATTTTAGGAAGGAAGGTAAACTTAAGCGGTGTACCATATTTATCAATCAGAGCTTTTACGTCTACTCCATTGTACTCCAGGTACCCATTTTTTAATTCAAATCCTTCTTGCGGAAAATCAAATGTTTGCTGAACGAGGTCGTTGTATGTATTATTCATTAATAAGTAACGGCTTTTAAAATTGTAAAGATAAATTATTGAAAGAATAAAGCGGCCAAAATATAAAAAAGAGAAAAAGGCTTTCAGATTTTATACCCTGTGCATTAAGTTTCTCTAACAGCCTATAACAAAAAACCGTCCCGATTTTTGTGGGACGGTTTAATATAATCAGTTTTAAGAATTACTTTACTGATACAATCAGGTTTTTGAATGTTTCAGGTTCATTCATAGCCATATCGGCAAGCATTTTCCTGTTTAAAGTAATATCTTTTATACGAAGTTTATAAATAAACTCGCTATAAGTCATTCCTTCTTCTCTTACTGCTGCATTGATACGAGCGATCCAAAGAGCACGATATTCACGCTTTTTAAGTTTACGACCTACATAACTATAGGTCATTCCTTTTTCCATGACGTTTTTGGCTACTGTGTAAACATTTTTTCTTTTACCGTAATAACCTTTGGCTGCTTTTAGAACTCTTTTTCTTCTTGCTCTGGATGCTACTGTATTTGATGAACGTGGCATAATTAATATTTTAGAATTTTGTGCTATCGTTTAAACTTCAAACCCTAATTGATTTTTAAATTGGTTGATCTTATTTAAGTCTGAGTAAACGCATAACAAATGGCTTGTTAGCAGGATGTACAGTACCCAAAATACGCATACCACGTTTGCGTTTGGTTGATTTTTTTGTTAGAATGTGGCGCTTAAACGCTTTTTGAAAAGTAATTTCACCGGTCCCGGTTACTTTAAAGCGCTTTTTTGCGCTTGAGTTGGTTTTAACCTTTGGCATTATTTATTTTTTTATTTTTACACCCTTGCCGGCGTTTCGAACAGACGAAAACTTATGGAGCCATGTGGGTAATATGTTTTGAAAAATAGTTTCAGACAAAACATAAAATTCTAAAACGGATGCAAAAGTAAGGATTTTATATATAGTAAATGGTAAATTTTTAATAAAAATTATTTCGAAAGTCTTTATAGGTCCGAAATAACCACAAACTAATCAACAAAGAAAGAATTTAATTCATGTCTTTTCATTAAAATCCAAATCCTCCTGGATTTCCAGCCCGATTTTCACCAAAGACTTTCTTTAAGAGGTCAGTAATACGGGCAGCTGGATTTGTTCTGATTTTCTGTTCTTCCAGACCAATATTATAAAATAATCCATCCAATGCTTTTTGGGTAACATAGGCTTTTAAATCGGTATCAACCGGCTGACTACTGAATCGATTATACACAGAAAAAACATCATTCCAATATTTAGTAGCATCTGTTGTTTCAAGTGATTTTGTAATAATCGGGTTAAATGCTGCCGTTAATTGAGCAGAAGTTTTTTCTTTGAGAAAATTGGTAGCAGCAAAATCTCCACCGCGCAAAATTCCAAAAGCATCCTGGATCGTCATCGATTTTATAGCATCAAGAAAAATATTTCCTACATACTTTGAAGCATCTTCCGCCGCCCGGTTCATGGATAAAACAGCTTTATCCACCACGCCTCCTAAGCCTACATCCCTCAGAGTTTTCTCTACCTTCACAGCTTCCGGTGGCATTAATATTTTGATCATATTGTTTTTAAAAAACCCATCCATTTTTCCCAAACGAAAGGTAGCGGAATCTGTCCCTACTTCCAGAGCTTGTTTAAGCCCCATTGCCACTTCCTGCCTGCTCAAATTTCCAGTGTCCATAGATCCCAATATACTTTTGGCAGTATCACAACCAGATAAAAACAGCAAGATTGGAAATAATAATAGATAAATTTTCTTCATGATAATATTTTTGTTTATTTAAGGTGGCAAGGAAGCAATGACTGTTCCAATTTTCCTGGTGTAGATAAATCATCTTTCTCTCAAAAGAGCATCTAATTCTAATTTTACAGGAATGGACAAAAATAACATCTAAAAATGGATCATTATTTCTTTTGATGTTTTTGTTGCGATGTAACATTAAGTTTAATCGCTTATTCATAAAAAAACACACTTAAAAATTCATTTACTTTTGTTTCCTGATTCTAAAAACTGCGACTCTTAAAATTACATAGAACTCCTTCTTTTAAAAAATAGCATTATTTTATAATAATAAAAGGAACAGATATTTATCTTGTGAAAGATTATAATTATTTAGCTAATGCCAAAAATACTTCTCCCTATTTTTAAAAATATTCTTGTTTTAATAAATATCGGAGTAATTATCTGTTACCTCGCTACCTGCTTACTTCCCTTTATAAATACAGAAGTATTATGGTTTATAGCCATTTTAGGATTAGGTTTCCCTCTATTATTTTTTGCTCTTGCAGGCTTTATTATTTTCTGGCTAATGTATAAATCCAGGTGGTGGTGGATCTCCCTGATTATTTTATTGATTGGGTTTAAACAAATAAGTTCTGTATTCGCATTTAATTCTCCATCAATTTTTTCGCTTCAAAGAACACCAGGCACATTACGGGTACTTCATTGGAATGTTTCCAACTGGGGGCAAGGATACAACCACGACCATTCCTTTAGAGATAAAATGTTTGATTTAGTAAAGGAGCAGCAAGCTGACGTGTTATGCTTACAAGAGTTTATTGAACCGAAAAGTAAAAATCCTGCGAGATCAAATATCCTGGATTTAAAAAAAATGGGATATTCTTATTATTATTTTATTCCATCGTCACCAAAATTATCTGATGTAGGAGCCGGTATTGCCATATTCTCTAAATACCCAATGAGTAATGAAGAGAAATATGCATTTAGTAAAAATAAAATAGGAGAACATTTATTGATCTCTGACGTATATGTTCATGGCAAAATTTTCAGAATTATGACAATGCATTTACAATCTGTTCGATTTGATGGTACAGACTACGACAATTTCAATCAAATTAAAAAAGGAAAAAACCCAAAACTAAAAGGATCCAGAACATTACTTTCAAAATTAAAAAGAGGTTATCAGTTTCGATACGAACAAGCGGTTCTTGTAGATTCAAAGATTGCAGAAAGTCCTTACCCGGTAATTATTACAGGCGATTTTAATGATGTCCCAAACTCCAGCACCTACTTTAAAATTAAAGGGCAGCTCCAGGATGCTTTTCTGAAAAAAGGAACCTTTCTTGGGCGGACATTCCGATTTCTTTCACCCACTTTAAGAATCGACTATATTCTGGCAGATAAAAGCTTTAAGGTAGAACAGTTTAAACGGCTCAAAGTTCCTTATTCGGATCATTATGGTCTTGTCACCGATTTAAGATATTAATCCAGGTTTCAGACATAAATAAACCGGAAGCATATGCCACATGACATATACTTCCGGTCAAAAGTTTTATTATATAAAGTTTGGAGTGTTATTGATCATTTCTAAATAGATCACTTTCACTCCACTTTAAGGCATCATTATTTTGCAGTTAATACACCCTGTAATGCACTCACACACTCTGCGATAGCTTCTTCAAAAGATGCGGCACTTTTCTTTACAAAATTATCATTTCCCGGAACAATCAACCGAATGTCGCAGGTCTTGTTTTCCAATCCGCCACCATCATCTGTAAGAGTTACTTCTGCGCTTATAATCGAACTGTCAAAACGTGCTAATTTTCCCACTTTGTCATCTACAAAAGTCTTAATTGCATCGTTTGCTTTAAAATGAATTGTTTGTAAGTTAATTTTCATTAATTTCTATTTTTAATGTGAATAATATGTTTTCAATAATGAATAAAGGTACAAAAGAGAGTAGTTTTAAACCTTTAATTCACAATTATAGGAAAATATAGGAAAATTAAATTTCATAAAAAGATTTTTAACCATTTCCTAAACAGGTTAATGTTGTTACAAACAATTTCCATTCCCTTTCTAATGCAGGAGGATTTGTTTAAATTTGGTTCTATTTTAAAATCCCCCTGTTATGAAACATACGCACACGGTCTTAATGAGAATTATTTTTCTCCTGATATCTTTGCCTCTAATTTCTCTTTCAGCTTATTCGCAATATAAAACATTTACAATTTCCGTTAATGGAGATACGCTCAATGCGATTGATCAAAACAATAAAAAACAAGGGAAATGGGTCATTCATGTGGACCCACTGCGAGGTGAGCGAGGCTATGAAGAAGAAGGCATATTTATAAATGATA
>JBDSBN010000438.1:0-6195 GCA_039921585.1 Ginsengibacter sp.
TTAGGTGCTTAATTTTATTATTCAAGGGAAACAATCCCGGTGGTTCGTCTAAGAGATGGAATTAAATAAGGAGTGATGTAATTTCCTTTAGGATAGCCAAAGATAAAGAAGATTTCCAATTTTCCAAAACATCCGGAAACTTTAATATAATATACAATTTGCAATTTAAACAACGCTTGTATTAAAAAGTATTATAAAATCTAAAAACACTTAAATCAGATTGGTGTAATAATTTCATCGCCCTTTTTTGATAGCAAAAGAAGCAAATTAGTCGCCTCGTTTTTCGCCACCATTTGACAGATAAAACGAATACAAATAATGGAAAAGCCTGAGTAAACAATGAATTCATTCAAGTAATATTTATTACTTGAATGAATATTTTATAGATTTATCTACCCAAACTCCGATTAAATTCTTTTTTGATCACTTCTCCTATTTTATAATCCACCATACCATTAAATCTCAATGGTTTGATTGCTGATTCTACGGGCATTTGAAGGGTTTTATCCTTAGACATTCTTTCCATACTGGACAATCTACCGTAGGACCCTGTAGAAATATAATTGAATATCTTGATTAAATTTTCATCCTTTGCCCCACCCCAAGGTTCGCCGACGAAATCAGCCGCGAGTGCATTCGGTGCGATACCATGATAGAAGCCACCTTCTCCGGCAGAATTGACTGTTTCAAAATTAATGGCATATAAATCTGCCAGGTCTTTCTCCACTCCGTTTTTGAATATTGAAATTGTAAAAGAGAAGAAACCAACTGGTTTTCCATAGGTCGTATCTCCCACTATACGCACATTCATATATGGCTTCAAGTTGTTCATTACCAATTCACTGGCAGAAGCAGTCTTATCACCACTAATGAAAAATACATTTTCAAGATTCATATTTCCTGCATTCTTAAATAAAACCTGCTCTTGCAGCCCTATCTGGCTTGCCATACCAGTCAGTTTATCATTGTATTTATATTTATACATGACTTTTCCATTGGCAGATTGAGGAGCAATTTTACTGGTGATATAATCTGCCGTATTTACAGAACCACCACCATTATATCTAAAATCTACAATAAGGGAAGAAATACCAGCACCTTGAAATGTAGTAAACACTCTATCCAGTTCTGACTTGGTTAATGTTGAGCCATTCTTATTTTCTATATTTGAAAAAGTATTAAAAACAAAATAGCCTATCTTTTTACCGGCCACTGTATAAATTGAATCAAACAAAACCGGATTGATTGGATAAACTGCCCGAGAAAGAACTTTAGTAAACGATGTTCCGTCTTGTTTCTTAAAAGTAAAAGTAGATTGTTCATCTCTGTAAATTGCGTTTATGACATTTTGTACTCCCGGACCATTATTATCATAGACCACATTTGCACCATTAATTTTTGTGACAAGATATCCGCGCTTTACGCCTGCATTCCCGGCAGGACCATTTTTATCTGTATGTAAAACCACCAGAATGATATCATTTGAACCAGCTCCATTCCGGGCAAATGTCACCTCCATACCTAGATCTCCTGCAACGCCTTGCTGAATCTCACCGGCAACCTGTCCATTATCCAGGAAACTATATTTATCAATTAATTTGCCATCTGGTCCTTTTGGAAACGTTTTCATTTTCTTAAGCAAAACATCCGCTGAATCATATTGCGCACTTAACGGATCCAATTCAGGCACCTGCTTGTACCAATAATAGGTAGGGAGCTGATAAGTTTTATCTCTACCTCCATCTACAAAACTCACCTGCATCGTCCGATACATCAGGTATTTCAAAGAGTCTGCATCCGAAAGACCGGTTTTAGGAGGTTCGGGAGTTTTTTTTACTTCTTTCTTGCAAGAGCTAATCATTGCTCCATAAGTAAATATCAATGTCAAAAAAAGAATGCGGGATGTGGGTATGATTTTCATGAAGTAATTTTTCAAAGAACAAAATAATCAATTATTTGACCAATTAGATACTTTTTTAAAATTATGAACCTAAGCCACTCAAGAATTTAGATAAAATTGGCAAAATTTATATGTATCCGTAAATAAAATGTACCTTTTAAAAATTGAAAAAATAGCTCCATCCATTTCTGCTGCATATTTTCCCAATAAATCAATTGATTTTCTCTTGGCATAGTTTTCGTTAGTATCATCGAAATCTGAAAAAATATGCACAAATTTTATATAGGCATCCCTATGTTATTCTTATTAGTTTTAACTGGGTGCAGTAAAAAAGCCAGTCCCTCAAAAAGCAACACGTCCGTCATTGATTATAAAAAAGAATCGGTTATTCTCAAAAATGAATCCGATGAAAAAGAAGTTATTGAGGAACGCAAAACAAACAAATCCAAAACTGTTTATCCAAATATCATTACTGTCCATGAGGCTGCTGCAAAAAAAGCCGTTGATGGAAGAATGTATTATGACATCAATGGTCGCAGATACTGGAAAAACTTTAAAGATGGCAAATACTATTTGTTTGATAAATCGATGTATAACAATCCTGATTTCAAACCCAAAAAAGATGATTCATTAGAAAGATAAACGCATAAAAAACTCCGGATCTTTTCCCGGAGTTTTTTATGAAGTATTTTATCTGGTTACAAATCGATCAGAATAATTCCGAAAGAATCTTGCCATTACTTTTTGATCACCTTAAATGAATTCACCACTTCATTGTTTTTTATAACGTGGAGAAAATAGGTTGCCTGAGCCCTATTGCTCAGGTTTAAGGTTGTGGTGTTCCCAGTAATTCTTCCTTCCGCAAGTCGTTTTCCATTCATGTCCATCAACTGGTAATGAAGTCCTTCCTCCACCTGCCCTTTGAGGTACAGATTGATCACATCAGAGGTAGGGTTGGGCCCCATGGAAGCAGTCAAAGCTGTTTTTGACAACGAGATTCTTTCGACTTGAGAATACGTAAACTGACCATCTTTATCTGTTTGTTTTAATCGATAAAATGAAATTCCATTATAAGGAGATTCATCAGTAGCCGCATAATCCTGGCGCATATTGCTATTTCCTATTGAAACCACCCTGGTGACTTCTTCAAAGCTTTTTCCGTCTTTGGACCGTTCAATAGTAAAATAATCATTATTGCTTTCTGAAACGGTGCTCCACTTTAGCTCAATAGTCTTTTCCTTACTTGCCCGCGCACTGAAATAAAGCAATGTAATTGGCAATGGAGCAGATACTTCATAAGGCTGTTGAAGACCTTCTATGACTAAAAACCCCGCATTGCTGAAGTGACCATGATCCAGCTGCCCGACAGAAAAACTGACCGACCCGCTTCCCGTGTTGATATCCCCACCCACGGTAACAAAACCTTGCTGGGCATGGAGGAGTCCGACATTTAATAGGAAGGAGCCTGTAATTAAATATTTTTTCATGTATAATTTTTTATTCCTTTTTAATTGCCACATGGTCATCTGCATAAAAGATTCATCGCAGTTGGTAAAAAGCTGCCCGATGCTTTTTATGCTCCATTTCATAACAATTGTAGTAAAGAGTTCGTAATAAGTTAATGCATATCAGTAAAAAATTTGAGTATTACTGATTCGATAAAACTTCTAATTTTTGCTCTAATTTCTCAATTGTTTCCTGCAATTTTTCAATTGTTTTTTGCTGAAGATGTGTCATGGTATTTTGCTTTTCGATCATTTCTTGTTGTTCCTGAATTGCTTTTACCATAGGCATTATAAATTTGGAATAAGACAGGCTGTAATGATCTTTATCGCCATCAGGTGCATGAACGCCATCAAAGGAGTAGCCTAATTTTTTAGCCAACCTTTCTACATCCTGCGCTAAAAATCCGGTATGAAGTGCATCTTGTCCTTTATAGGAAACAGGACGAATGTTGCTGTTATTTATCATTCCGGTTTTCGTGTATTCATCTAGTTTCTCTGAATCAAAATAGTAAGTAACCGGTTGTAATTCTCTAATAAAATCCAATCCCGGCACATTGTTTTGAATATTGTACTTAAATCTCTTATCAGAAGGAGTTACCAGGGAATGAGCATATAACCTGCTTGTGCTTGTATTCCCGAAACGAACTGCAGTTATGTCTCCGTTTCCTATTTGAACACTATTACTTGAAGTAACATAGGCTCTGTAACCAATCGCAGTTGCATTCGTAAAATCTGTTCCCCCCACGTTTGCTAAAAAACCAATAGCTGTATTATAATTTCCGGTTGTATTGGCACCAAGGGCTGTTCTTCCAAAACCTGTATTGCCGATGCCGGTTGTATTTGCGTATAAAGAAGCAAAACCTGCAGCGGTATTTTCCTTTCCAGTGGTATTTTCTCTCAATGAATACACCCCTGAAGCGGTATTTAAATTTCCCGTTATATTTTCCGTCATAGCATAGTGGCCAATAGCAGTATTACTACTTCCTGCGTTTATACTGGTTCCGGCATTGTTTTTAAGCGCTTCGTATCCTACGGCCGTATTTTCTTCTCCTCCCATATTAGCTAAAAGGGTTTTACTACCAACTGCGGTATTATACCTTCCAGAGTTGTTGTAAAACAAAGCACTATCTCATATTGCGATCGTTCTATCCTGGTACCTATGTGTAAATAAAGCCATATAACCTATAGCAATATTCTCACTCCCAGTGGTATTTCTATTCAGAGCCATAGCTCCAAGAGCGGTATTTCTACTTCCTGTTGTGTTGCTGTACAGGGCCATATTAGAATTAGCAGAGTTATACTGACCTGTGGTATTGGAATATAATGCGGTTACACCATTGGCTGTATTACCGATCCCTGTAGTATTTGAAAAAAGCGCCTCGGTTCCAATTGCTGTATTAAAGGATCCGGTTGTATTATTTTGCAGGACACTTCTTCCAATCGCCGTATTAGAATTTCCATTTGCTGTATTTCTCAATGCATCTACACCAAAAGCACTGTTGGCTCCTCCGCCTGCATTTAAAAGAGAATTAAATCCAATGGAAGTATTAGACTTCCCTATGATCCCAGAGGTCGTATTATGCATTTTGAAATTTAACGGCTGATCATTCCAGGTACCAATATAATTAGAAGCGGTTGCCGAATTGCCATATATTGTCCAATTTGTTCCATCACTGGCAGTTGAGCCTGAAGTCTTTGCATACATTGCAAAAGGCACACTTAGCATTTGACTCACATTTGTAATGGTGGAATAATTCGTTCCTCCGGATGGATCAATCTCCGTTTGTAAAAAATAAGGTCCATCCGCCCAATTAATGGCATTATAATTTCCTGCCACCACAGTTCCTCCGCCTATTTTTATAGTCAACAATCCATTTGTGTTAGTGGTACCTGCATGTGTTTCTACATAAACGGAATTGCCAATATCCGTTTTGTGCAAGATCCGGATTCTCATCCCGACAGCATGATTAGAAACTAAAACTCCGGCAGAATTTCTAAACACCGCCTGATAACTCATCTGATCTGATTGAGCAAAGAGTCCTGTGGAAACTATTAGGATAGAAATAAAAAGTAGTGTTTTTTTCATAATTAATTTTATTCGTAGTGTGGTTTTAATAATAATTTTGCTGCCAAAATAGGCCATATTTAGGAACATCCAGCTACCAACTAGCTAATCAGCATTTTGAATGAGAGTTTAGCTGTTTTAACTTAGTAATCAACGATTAAATTGGCATAAATGATTAAAATTTATATACAGGATTTAAAAATCATTTCATTTTCCCTTATCATAAGATTCCAATTTTGAATTATTAAAACAAGGATTATATCTTTAAATAAAATTCTTCCTTCAACCAATAAAAAAACCTTTGTTCGTAAAAACTATAGTTCGTTTCTTTGGAAAGGTTTTTGTAATTCGCTAAGATCACAGATCATGCAGCAGACAGTTTTCTTTAAAGAAAAATGTCTGTTTTTGCAAACCATTATTTTCATACTTAAATTATAAACAATGAATCACACAAAATCATTATCACGATTTCTTACAGTTAATTTATTTTTAGTTTCTGCAATTTTATTTTCCTGTAACAGCAGTTCTGAAACCGACATTTCGGCAACGAATGTAGATACGGTTACCAACACGCAGGGATTGGCAGATGAAATTTCTGCTGCCTCAAAAGCAGAGGCTATTTTAAGTGGCACTTATCCGGATACAACTTTATCTGGGTCTGCAACATTTGAAGTAGTGAACGGAAAAGTAAAAATGGTCCTTAATATTACATCTCCTGCAAAAGC